>CAYZXC010000193.1:0-1528 GCA_964482275.1 uncultured Eubacteriales bacterium | reverse complement strand
ACCATCACCGAGATCCGTATGATCGATACCTATTGGTCGGATCACTGCCGCCACACCACCTTCCTCACCACCATTGACGATGTAGTGTTTGAGGATGCGCTGCTGCAGGCGACCTATGAAGATTACCTTGCTACCCGCAAAGAACTCGGCAGAACCAAACCGATCTGCCTGATGGATATTGCGACGTTGGCTGTTCGCTACCTCAAAAAAGAGGGCAAGCTCGAAAAGCTGGACGAGTCGGAAGAGATCAACGCGTGCACCGTCAAGATCGAGGTGGAGGCAGATGGCAAAAAAGAACCGTGGCTGCTTTTGTTCAAAAACGAAACGCACAACCATCCCACCGAGATCGAACCGTTTGGCGGCGCAGCGACCTGTATCGGCGGTGCCATCCGCGATCCGCTCAGCGGTCGTAGCTATGTGTACGCCGCGATGCGCGTGACCGGTGCGGCAGATCCGCTCAAACCCGTCAGCGAAACCATCCCCGGCAAATTGCCGCAGCGCAAGATCGTGACAACAGCGGCCGCCGGGTATTCGTCCTACGGCAATCAGATCGGTCTTGCGACCGGTATGGTCGATGAGATCTATCACGACGGTTACGCCGCCAAGCGCATGGAGATCGGCGCGGTCATCGCAGCTGCTCCCGCTGAGAATGTCCGCCGCGAACGCCCCGAACCGGGTGATATCGTCATCCTGCTCGGCGGTGCCACCGGCCGTGACGGCTGCGGCGGTGCGACCGGCTCGTCCAAATCACACACCTCCAAATCCTTGGAGACCTGCGGTGCCGAGGTGCAAAAGGGTAACGCTCCCGAGGAACGCAAATTACAGCGTCTGTTCCGCAACGGCGAAGCCACACGTATGATCAAACGCTGCAACGACTTCGGTGCGGGCGGTGTGTCGGTTGCGATCGGTGAACTGGCGGACGGCTTAGAGATCGACCTCAACGCCGTACCGAAGAAATATGAAGGCTTAGACGGCACGGAGCTTGCCATCAGCGAATCGCAGGAGCGTATGGCAGTGGTCGTGGAAGCGAAGGATGTTGATGCGTTCTTAGCCCTTGCCAAGAGCGAAAACCTTAACGCTTGTCCGGTTGCCGTTGTTAAGTCTGAGCCGCGCCTTGTTATGAACTGGAACGGCAACACGATCGTGGATATCAGCCGTGAGTTCTTAAACTCCAACGGTGCCGAAAAGCATATCGTTGTCACTCCCGCCGCTCCTGCATTGCAGGACAAGCAGGTGGAGGGCAACTTTGCCGACGAATATCGGAAGCTGGCGGCGGATCTCAACGTCTGCTCCAAGCGCGGTCTGTCCGAGCGGTTTGACTCCACCATCGGTGCCGGTACGGTGCTGATGCCGTTCGGCGGCAAGCACCAACTCACGCCCATCCAGGCAATGGTGCATAAGATCTCAATGGAAGAGAAACACACCGACGATGTATCCTTTATGTCGTGGGGCTACAATCCCTTCATCACCGAGCAAAGCCCCTACCACGGCGCGTATCTGGCGGTCGTGGAATCGGTCTGCAAGCTGA
>CAYZXC010000192.1:0-1579 GCA_964482275.1 uncultured Eubacteriales bacterium | reverse complement strand
AACAGAACTGGTGGCATAGTTAATTTTGTGTCTACTAACTATTGACTACTTCACATCATGCTCAGCGGCTTTTCTTATAATCCGAAGGTAAATTCTTGCAAGGCTTTGACGTATCCGTCTCCGTCAAGCATATAGCTGAGTCCGTGTCCTGCGTTGGGAACGATCACAAGCTGTTTTTCGGAGGTGCACGCTTCGTAATTCAGACGGCTCATCTCACAGGGGACATACGCGTCGTCATCGCCGTGAAAAAAGATGACCGGCAGTTTACAGGTTTTCATCACCTCAATAGGCGGGGTTTCCTCCACATCAAACCCGCCGTAAAGCTTGCCGCCGAGTCGGACGAACGGATACAGCAGTGTTGCGGGCAGTTTCATATCGCGAATCACTTTTTTGATGATATCGCGCGCTGAGGTATAGCCGCAATCCGCAAGCACTCCCACCACGTTCGGCGGCAGCGGCTTGCCCGCCGCCATCATCACGGTGGCTGCACCCATTGAAATGCCGGTCAGTATGATCTTCACATCCGACCCGAACCGGCGAAGCATAAAGTCCACCCACGACACGCAGTCGCGGCTCTCGTAAACACCGAACGTAATGACGCGCCCTTCGCTGTTCCCGCTCGCGCGCTGATCCACGATCAACGCGCTGCGACCGAGTGCAAAGCTACGCTGTACGTCCCCGCAGAGATCGCGTTCCGCCGCGCCGCGATAGCCGTGAAACATCAGCTCGATGGGAGCGCCGGGTGCGTATTCGTAGTATTTGCCGCTTAAGCTTAGTCCGTCAAACGAGGTGATGCTGACCGCCTCAAAGGGTAGTGCCCGTACCTCTTTCATCCATTTGACCATGGTCTCCCGATGGGGCTCGTATACCCGTCCCGGCGGAATGGGATATTCCTCGTCGGAGTCCTTACGCTTCGGCACAAAAAACGCCATATAAAAGCACGCAAACGAGATCAGCAATACCGCGGCAACGATACCGAGCGCGATCCATACAAGCACCATCGTATCCTCTCCATTCGGGTTTATTGTATCACCCTTGTTTTTGCAATTCAAGAATTGGCGACCGAATTTTCTTGCTTTCTGTCGTATTGTAAGGTAAAATTCAAACGAGGAGTTAGGGAGGGTTTTATGAATATCGATGTCAATTATAAAAACAAAAAACGGTATAATACCGCAAAATATCCGATTCGGCAGCCGTTGTTTATCACCTATCTGATCTGGTTGCTGTGCAAATTCATTCTCATCGGCAAAAAGTATAAAGTGGAAAAGATCAATATGGAGGGCTTAAAGCCGCCGTATATGATGCTGAGCAACCATATGTATTTCATTGATTTTGAACTCGCGGCTATGGGAACGTTCCCGCACCGTGTCAGCAACGTGGTCAGCATCGACGGCTACTATCGGCGGCCGTTTTTGCTGGAACTCATCGGCGCGATCTGCACCCGTAAATTTACGATGGACCTGCATCTGATCAAATCCATCAACCGTGTGCTCAAGCGCGGGGATATCCTGTCGATGTATCCGGAAGCGCGGTATTCTCCCTGCGGCACGCTGTCGTATATGCCGGAATCGCTCGGCAA
>CAYZXC010000191.1:0-1590 GCA_964482275.1 uncultured Eubacteriales bacterium | reverse complement strand
ACGATTTGTCTTTGGATTTGAAAAAGAGTCCGCACAGAAATGCTGCCGTTACCGCAAAAGCGATACCGCCCGCCGTGCCGGTGAGCCCACCGGTGAAGATGCCGAGCCAACCTTTCTCGGCGATCCCTTCCTGTACGCCCTTTGCGAGCGAATACCCGAAGCCGGTCAGCGGCACGCTCGCCCCCGCACCGGCAAAATCGATGAGCGGCTCATACACGCCGATCGCGGTCAGCGCCACACCCGCTGTGACAAACAGCACCAGAATACGCGCGGGGGTCAGCTTTGTCAGATCAATGAGCAGCTGACCCACCACGCAGATAAGGCCCCCTACCACGAACGCTTTGACGATCATCCACCAATCCATCACGGACACCTCTTAGAGAATTTCTTTGTCGTTAACATTCCCTTCCCGTATCCTCTTTATACGCGGCTTATCGATCGGTTCGTCAAAATCCTTCGGCAACCCCTGCGCGATCGCGGGAAACACGTGATCGCTGTCAGCGGTCGGCTGGATCTCATAGGTGCCGTACTTGTTGACCATCTCCTCCGCCGTTTCGGGCGAGCCGCCGATCGGCATCATAAACGGCGTTTCCAAATCCTTGTTCTTGTCGGACATACTGTCACCTCCTGTGAATAGTATGCCCGATACCCATAAAAAACAGCCGCCTGCAGGCGGCTGTTTTGAATATCAGACTTTCGCTTCTTCTTTTTTCAGCAGTTCGCGGATATCTTTAAGAACGTCCATCTCGGTTTCGGCCGGAGCGGCTTCTTCCTCTGCGGCGGCTTCCTCCTCCGCTTTCTTAACGAGCAGTTCTTTGGTCTTGGTCTGCACCGCGAGCAAAATTTTCAGCGCCACGAAAATGCAGAACGCGACGATCAGAAAATCGATGACCGCCTGCAGTAACACGCCGTAGCTGACCGCGACTTCCGCCTGCTCCACGCCGTCCACCACCGTAGCGGGTGTCAGCACCCATTTCCACTCGGTGAAATTAAGGCCGCCGACCGCCAAGCTGATGAGCGGCATGATCACATTGTCAACGAGCGCCGTGATGATCGCCTTGAACGCATTACCGATGACAACCGCAACCGCCATATCGATGACGTTGCCTTTGGAAATAAACTCTTTGAATTCCTCAAAAAACTTTTTCATATTCCGAACCTCCCCTTTAATAACTACATTATAAGAAAAACCGCGTTTTTTGTCAACCGCCTTTACCGGATCGTATACGCCGCACCGCAGGATTCACAGGATGCTGTCCCCACCTTGTTGACCGTCTGGCAACGCGGACAGGACCACATCTCACCCGCCGGCTGTGACCTCATGGCGACCGACAGCTCCTCGGAAGTATCCATCGCCGTTTCCATACGGCGCGTCCGTCCAAACAACAGCTGCACCGACGCCCGCAGGTCCTCGATTTCCTCCAACGCATGAATGAGTGCGATATACGGAACGATGCCAAGCGCGGTACCGGCAAACCCGACAATGCCGAGCAACAGATTTTCTGCCAGCAAAGCAAAGCCGGAAACCGCACCGGCAATAACGTTGATGACGACCAGCACGATCAGACACTTTTTCATAGCACTATCTCC
>CAYZXC010000190.1:0-1608 GCA_964482275.1 uncultured Eubacteriales bacterium | reverse complement strand
GGTCACCGCCTTGGATCATGAAATCCTTGATGACGCGGTGGAAGATCAATCCGTCATAATAGCCGTTTTTGGCATGGGTGACAAAGTTCTCCACCGTCTTGGGTGCTTTGTCGGGAAACAGGCGAAGCGAAATATCACCGTGATTGGTGTGCATAACGGCGATCTGCTCGCCGACCTGCGGCTTTTGTAACTGATTCATAGGATCGACACGCTCCTTATGTTTTAGTAGGCTTTGCCCCAGACGACCATCGTCTTGGCGGGCTTGCCGCAGCAGACGCAGGTGTCGGTGATGTGTTCCTGTTCAAACGGCATACAACGACTGGTGACACCGGCGATCTCCTTGAGTTTCAACTCACATTCCTCATCGCCGCACCACATGGCCTTGATCAGACCGGGCTGCTCGTCGGCGGTCTTTTTCATCTCGTCCATGGTGGTGACGGTGAAGGTCATGCTCTCACGGCGGTCGAGTGCTTTTTGATACAGGCCGTCGTGCACCGCTTGCAGCAATTCGGGAATCTTAGTTTCCAGTTCGTCAAGCGATACCACGGTCTTTTCGCGGTTATCGCGGCGAACCAGCACGCACTGGTTGTTTTCGATATCGCGGGGGCCGATCTCCAAACGGAGCGGTACGCCCTTCATTTCGTATTCGGCAAATTTCCAGCCGGCGGAGTTGTCCGAATCGTCCACTTTCACACGCGCGACGGCGGACAGGCGGTCGGCAAGCTCACGCGCTTTATCCAGCACGCCGGGCTTGTGCTGTGCGATGGGAAGGATCACCAATTGGATGGGTGCCACAGCGGGCGGCAGAACCAGGCCGTTGTCGTCACCGTGGGTCATGATGATCGCACCGATGATGCGGGTGGACATACCCCAAGAGGTCTGGTGGGGATATTGCAGCTGATTGGCGCGGTCGGTAAACTGAATATCAAACGCACGGGCAAAGCCGTCGCCGAAATAGTGGCTTGTACCGCTTTGCAACGCCTTACCGTCGTGCATCATCGCTTCGATGGTGTAGGTTGCCTCCGCACCGGCAAATTTTTCTTTATCGGTCTTGCGGCCTTTCACGACCGGAATAGCCAGAGATTGCTCGCAGAAATCGGCGTACACATTCAGCATACGCTCGGTTTCCTCCAGCGCCTCCTCGGCGGTCTCGTGCATCGTGTGGCCTTCCTGCCAATAGAATTCCATGGTGCGCAGGAAGGGGCGGGTGGTCTTTTCCCAACGGACGACCGAGCACCACTGGTTGTATAGCTTGGGCAGGTCACGGTAGGAATGGATGATGTCCGCATAATGCTCGCAGAACACCGTCTCGGAGGTCGGGCGCACGCACAGGCGCTCCTGCAGCTTTTCGTCACCGCCGTGGGTTACCCACGCGACTTCGGGCGCAAACCCTTCCACATGGTCTTTTTCCCGTTGCAACAAACTTTCGGGAATGAACATCGGCATCATAATGTTTTCGTGACCGAGTGCTTTGAAACGCGAGTCCAGATCGTTGCGGATATTTTCCCACAGCGCCGTGCCGTACGGGCGCACGATCATACAGCCGCGCACGCCGGAATAGCTGGCGAGCTCCGCTTTTTTGACAACGTCGGTATACCATTGGGCGAA
>CAYZXC010000189.1:0-1642 GCA_964482275.1 uncultured Eubacteriales bacterium | reverse complement strand
ACATCCAAGCCGTACAGCGCGGCGCACGAATCGGACGAGATCGCCGCAACGTCGGCACGATCACTTTCCGCAACTGCCTTTGCCGCCATCGCGGTGTTTTCGCAAACGTGCACTTTCACGTTCTTCAGCTTCTGCAAAAACGCGCTGCACTGCTGGATCGCCTGCTCGTGGGAATAGATCTCGCGGATATCCTCCAGTCGGCTGCCCTTCTTGGCAAGCATCACGTGCGGGATATGCACGCGGGTGCTGCGCACGATATGGAAATTATACCGCAGCATTAGATCGTAGATCTGGTTCACCGAGCCGGCGGTGCTGTTTTCAAGCGGCAGAATGCCGTATCGGCAAAGCCCTTTGTCAACCGCCTGGAACACGCCCTCAAAGGTATTCATATACATAATGCTCGGTGCGCCGAACAGCTTTTCACAGGCAAGCTGCGAATACGCACCCTCTACGCCCTGGCACGCGACGATCGCGCGCTCCGGAAACACCTGCTCAGTAGTCGAGATCGCCTCTTTGATATTGTCAGTGAGCGTGCTGTCCAGCCCCAGCAAATGGCTCTGGTGCGAACGGCTGAGACTCAGGATCAGATGATACAGAATGCGCGTCTGCGACTCCATATCCGGCCCTGCCAGCTCGGACACCTTTTCGAGCAGCATCCGTTCACGCTGCGGGTCCAATACCGGCTTGCCGGTCTCCTTTTTGAACGCCGCGACCTCTGCCGCCACGCCCATTCGCTTGACAAACAGCGCAACAAGCTCCCTGTCAATACCGTCGATTTCATTGCGTAATTCGTGAATATCCAACTCTGTCACTCCTTATACGAGATAATCCGCCAATGCGATGGCGAGCGCCGCCTCCACACACGGAACGGCACGCGGTACGATACACGGATCGTGCCGACCCTTTATCGCCAACGTATACCCTGTCTTTGTGCTCAGCTCCACCGTTTCCTGTTCCTTGGCGATCGACGGTGTCGGCTTGATCGCCACGCGGAATACAAGCGGCATACCGGTGGAGATCCCTCCGAGGATCCCGCCGTGACGGTTAGAACGCGTTCTCACGGTATCGCCGTCAAAATAGTACGCATCGTTGTTCTCGGAACCGGTCAGCTCAGCAGCGGCAAAGCCGTTGCCGAATTCGATACCCTTGACCGCGGGGATCCCAAACATAATAGACGAGATGCGATTTTCCAAGCCGTCAAACAGCGGATCGCCGACGCCGGCGGGCAAGCCCACCGCGGCACACTCGATGGTACCGCCGACCGAATCGCCCTCGCCGCGGACGGCGGTGATAAGCTCCTGCATCGCCGCTTTGGCATCGTCGTCCCGCACCGGGAACGGATCGGTCAGAAAATCCGTCGCCGTGACCGCCACCGGATCAAACGCTTTGTCGCGTATGTTGCCGACCGATGCGATATGCGCGCCGATCGTAATACCTTTGGTTTTGAGGAACTGCATACATAAGCCCCCTGCCACGCACAACGCCGCGGTCAACCGACCGGAAAACTGGCCGCCGCCGCGAATGTCGTTGGCACCGTCGAACCGAACGGATGCCGGATAATCGGCGTGCGACGGGCGCGGATGATCCCGCAGATCGCTGTAATCACCCGAACGGACATTGGTGTTGCGGATGAGTGCCGTGA
>CAYZXC010000188.1:0-1718 GCA_964482275.1 uncultured Eubacteriales bacterium | reverse complement strand
GTTGTAGGCGGCGGGGATAAATCCCCGCCCTACTGAGAGGGTTTGTAGGGAACGGATTTATCCGTTCCGGTGAGATGCGGATAGAATTTTATACAAAGCGAACAGCATAAGAGCGAACAGGCCGAAGGCGATGACGGCACACACCACCGTACCGATGATACCGGTGGCACTGTATGCCGCTACAGCGGCTAAAATCGCGACCGCGATGAGTGCGCCGCAAACGACGAACGTGAGCAACAGGCGCAGCCAGACCGGGACGCGCGGGGAGTTGATCGCCTCACCGATCCCCTCTAAAAAGATCTCTGCAAACAGTTCCGCTATAAACTCCAGCATGGATTAGTGTTCCTCCAACAGGGATTTGATCATGCGGGCGCATTTGTACACGTCGCCGCCGCCCATCGTGAGAATGAGGTCATTGGGCTTCGCGTTCTCCGCCACGAAACGGCTGATCTCGTCGAAGGTGGCGAGATAATGTGCGCCGTCGATCTGATCGGTGATCTGTTTGGACGATACGTTCCATTCGTTCTGCTCGCGCGAGCCCATAATATCGCTGACGACCACCTCGTCCGCAATGGCGAGCGCCTCGGCGAATTCGTCGAGATGGCGGGCGGTGCGCGAGAAGGTGAACGGTTGGAAGATCGCCCACACGCGCGCATACGGCATCGCCTTGGCGGCGGAAAGCGTCGCGACGATCTCGGTGGGGTGGTGCGCGTAATCGTCCGCGACGGTAATATCGCCTACCGTGCCTAAAAATTCAAAGCGTCTGCCCGCGCCGTGGAACGCGGCGAGTCCCGCGGCGATCTCGTCCGCGGTGGCACCGCACAGGTGCGCCGCCGCCGCAGCGGCGACGGAATTGAGCACGTTGTGCTCGCCGGGGACGCCGAGCGTGACGGCGGCGAGCTTTTCGCCATTGTGATACAGGTCGTAGCAGCCGTAGGCACCGTCGTGCACCGATACGTTTTGCGCGTACCACTCGCAGTCGGGAGAATAGCCGTACCGCACGACGTCGGCGTGGGTGAGGCCTTCCACCGCTTTGAGGGTGTTCGCATCCTCGGCGTTGACGATCAGCGTGCCGGTGGTCTGGGTGGCAAACCGACGGAACGAGGCGATGACGTTATCGAGTGAGCCGAAATAATCGAGATGATCCGCATCGACGTTGAGTATGACGGAAACGGCGGGGTTCATTTCCAGATAATGATCCTTGAACTCGCACGCCTCGCACACGAACACGTCGGAGCGGCCCGCGTGGCCGTTGGCGTCGATGAGCGGCAGTCTGCCGCCGATAAACACCGAGGGATCGCGCTGCGCCTGTAACAGGATCTGGGACACCATAGACGAGGTGGTGGTCTTGCCGTGCGTGCCTGCGACCGCGACGGTGCGGGCAAAGCAACGGGACAGTGCACCGAGCAGCTTGGCGCGTTCCATCAGCGGGATGCCGCGCTCGGTCGCCGCCGTAAGCTCCGGATTGTCCGCCGATACGGCGGCGGTGTACACGACGAGGTCAGACTCACCGACGTTTTCCGCGCGTTGCGGCAAAAAGACGGGGATCCCCAGCCGGCGCATACGCGCTAAATTGTCCGATTCGTTGACGTCCGAGCCGGTGATGCGGTAGCCGAGCGAATGTAGGATCTCGGCAAGCGGGCTCATGCCCGAACCGCCGATGCCGACAAAATGCACGGACTTGACACCGGGGAGTATGGTTTGATTCATAGGATCTC
>CAYZXC010000187.1:0-1777 GCA_964482275.1 uncultured Eubacteriales bacterium | reverse complement strand
AGCACACGTTGCAAAATGATGACATCACGGTATGGGACGCGGTCGAACGCGTATTTGAACCGCTTCGCCGTACGGAACGTGAACTCGCTGAGTTGAGCGAAAAGCTGACCGCAGTTACCGATGTTCCTGCCGAGTGGTTGGATCGTCAGCAGCGACTGCAGGAGTCTTTTGAAGCCGGCGGCGGTCTGTATTATAAAAGCCGTATCGCTTCCACTCTATCCGGTCTTGGGTTTACAAAAGAACAATTCTCACAGCCGGTATCGACACTCAGCGGCGGACAGCGTTCCAAGATCGCAATGGGCTGTTTGCTGTTATCGGATGCCAATCTACTGTTGTTGGACGAGCCGACAAACCACTTGGATATTCCCTCTGTAGAATGGTTAGAAGGCTTTCTGCGTTCCTACACGGGTGCCGCCATCATCATTTCGCACGACCGGTATTTTTTGGATAAGGTCACGACACGTACGCTGGAGATCACGCAGGGCTCGGTGTATGCCACCGACGGCAATTACACCGCCCACAAAGAGAAGCGAGAGCGCGATAATGAGATCGCACTGCATCACCACAAAACGATGGAACGGCAGATCAAAAAGCTGGAAGATAACATCGCCTTGCTTAAACGCTGGAATCGCGAAAAATCCATCCGCGCAGCCGAAAGCCGTGAAAAACGGTTGGAGCGGCTGAAGGAACAGCAGGTACAAATCCAGCAGGCAGAGCACACCGTTCGTTTTGGATTTACCGCCGACACCGTCAGCGGTAATGAAGTGCTGGAAGCGGGCGAGTTGTCTATGAGTTTTTCCACACCGCTGTTTTCAGACGTCAGTTTTCAACTCCGGCGCGGCGAACGCGTTTTTCTCATCGGCCCGAACGGTTGCGGAAAGACTACGCTGCTCAAGCTTATCACACAAGAATTACAGCCACGATCCGGCTATATTCGTTTAGGCTCCAAGGTGTCGATCGGTTATTATGATCAGATACAATCCCAGCTATCGTATGAAAAAACAGCCATCGATCAGCTGTGGGACGATTATCCGGAGCTTACGCAGACGGAGATCCGTAATGCGCTTGCTGCCTTTCTGTTTTACGGTGACGAAGTGTTTAAGCCTGTATCGGCGCTGAGCGGCGGCGAACGCGCCCGCTTACTGCTGCTTCGGCTAATGCTGGCACACGATAATCTGCTGTTGCTGGACGAGCCGACCAACCATCTGGACATTGCCTCACGCGAAGCACTGGAGGCCGCGCTTGAAGGCTACGACGGCACGCTGCTGATCGTATCGCACGACCGATATTTTATCAACCGTATGGCAACGCGCATTCTGCATATGTCACCGAAAGGGTGCGACAGCTATCCCGGCAATTACGACGACTATCTTGAACGCTGTACGGTTACGGAAAACGCCGCTGTCACAACGGGTAAACCGATAAAAGAAAACGCATATAAGCTGCGCAAAGAGCAGGAATCGCAAAAGCGCAAGCTGGCAACACAGGTTCGTCGATGTGAGGAAGAAATTACCGCCTTAGAAGCACTGATTACCGATCTGCAGCAGCAATTAGAGCAACCGGAGATCGCGGCACAGTTTGAGGAGGTCGTGCGTATTTCCGCTGAGCTAGAAGAGAAAAACCAACAAATGGAAGAACTGCTCACCCGCTGGGAAAACGCACAGGAAGCACTTGAAAGTATGACATAAAAAAGCCCTTTGTCGGTGATACGACAAAGGGCTCTCCCTTTACAATCCAAATTCTCCCTCGTAGCTGACAAGGCTTGCATCCTGCACCC
>CAYZXC010000186.1:0-1799 GCA_964482275.1 uncultured Eubacteriales bacterium | reverse complement strand
TTCTCCATCACGGTGCCGGTGAACAGGTTGACGTCCTGCAGCACCACGCCGAGCGAGCGGCGCAGATCGCTTTTGCGGATCTTATTGATATTGATCCCGTCGTAGCGGATCTTACCGTCTGCGATATCGTAAAAGCGGTTGATCAGGTTCGTGATGGTGGTCTTACCCGCACCGGTCGCGCCCACAAACGCGACCTTCTGGCCGGGGCGCGCGTACAGCGACACGTCGTACAGCACCTGCTTTTCGGGCACGTAGCCGAAATCGACACCGTCTAAGGTGACGTCCCCCTTGACGGGCGTGTAGGTGACGGTGCCGTCCCCGTGCGGATGCCGCCACGCCCACTCGCCGGTGCGCTCGGCACATTCGGTAAGCTCGCCGTTGACGGTCTTGGCGTTGACCAGCGTGACGTAGCCGTCGTCCCGTTCGGATTCCTCGTCCATCAAGGCGAAGATGCGCTTGGCACCCGCCAGCGACATGATGACGGTGTTGATCTGCTGGGAGATCTGGTTGATCGGCATGGAGAAGTTCTTGCTCAGGATGAGGAACGAGGCGATGGCACCTAAGGTGATACCGCCGATGCCGAAGGACGCGAGCGTGCCGCCGACCGCCGCGATCAGCACGTATTGCAGGTGACCCATATTGCCCATGATGGGGCCCATCATGTTGGCAAATTTATTTGCCTCGGTCGCGTTGTGGCACAGCTCGTCGTTGAGCTTGTCAAAGTCCGCTTTCGCGATGTCCTCGTGGCAGAACACCTTGACGACCTTCTGCCCTTGGATCATTTCCTCAATATAGCCGTTGACCGCGCCGAGTGAGCGCTGCTGCCCGACGAAGTATTTGCCGGAATGCGATGCGATGTTCTTGGATATGGTGACGGTCAGCAGGGTGAACAGCACCACGAACAGCGTCAGCTGCCAGCTGGTGGTGACCATCGCGATAAACACCGACACGATGGTGATAGCTGAGTTGATGACCTGCGGAATGGTCTGCGAGATCGTCTGGCGCAGGGTGTCGGTATCGTTGGTGTAGCAGCTCATGATATCGCCGCTTAAGTGGGTGTCAAAATACCGCACCGGCAGTGTCTGCATATGCGCAAACAGATCGTCGCGGAGGCGTTTCATGACGCCCTGTGACACCGACACCATGACGAGGTTGTAGGCGAGGGTGGAGGTGATGCCGAGCAGGTAGAAGCCCGCGACCCTGAGGATCGCCGCAAACAGCTCGTCAAACAGGTCAACGCCTCCGTTTACCATAGGCGTGATGTAATCGTCGATGAGGGTCTGCAGAAACAGCGAGCCCTGCACGTTCGCAAACGCGCTGACGGTGATACAGATCACCACAAAGAGGAACGGGACGATGTTCGGCACAAAGACCACCTTTAAGAGCCGGACGGCCGCTGCTTTATCCAGCTTCGGGCGAGGGCCCATGGACGCGGCACGGTTGCCGGGACCGCGGGGCATGGAGGGCTGTTTTACCGATGTGCTCACTGTTCCTCGCCTCCTTTCAGCTGAGAGCGGTATACGCCCTGATAGATCTCGTTGGTCTGCAGCAGTTCCTCGTGCGTGCCGACGGCGCTGATCGTGCCGCCGTCCAACACGACGATCTTATCCGCTTCCTGCACCGACGCAATGCGTTGGGCGATGATGAGCTTGGTCGTGTCCGGAATTTCCTCGCGGAACGCCTTGCGGATGAGGGCGTCCGTACGGGTATCCACCGCACTGGTGGAGTCGTCTAAGATCAGTATCTTCGGTTTCTTTAAAAGGGCGCGCGCGATGCACAGACGCTGCTTCTGACCGCCG
>CAYZXC010000185.1:0-1857 GCA_964482275.1 uncultured Eubacteriales bacterium | reverse complement strand
CCCAACGAGAGAACGGCTACGACGCACACGGCAAGAGCTGCTACAAACACCTTTTTCTTCGTCATCTTCATTTGTTTTTCCTCCTTTCCCCAAAATTGTATTTCAAACCTGTGCCTATCGGAATTCCTTTATAGGCACAAGTCGGAAACCGTAGTTATTCGCTCGTTTTATCCGCCATTTCCGCGCGGAGCTTTTCAAGCTCGGCTTTCAGCTTTTCGTTTTCCTCGGCGGCGACGGCAATCTCGGTCTGCGCGGCGGCAATTTCGGGATCCTGCTCGTCCGCTTTTTTCTTACCGAGCATATCGGGCAGGAAAACGGCAAGGATCAGCACGATCCCTACGCCGATGGTGATATACATACCGGGAGGGTTCTGCACGAAATCAGACACGTAGCCGAGCTTCGGGATAGAGAACTGCGGCACGCCGATCACGTTGTTGAAATGCACCGGCTCGCCGTCCTCGATCTCGTTGGCAAGACCTTTCGTATAAAAATGCTGATTTTCGGCGTCCACACGGACGACCCGGTGGGTCGCAACGACCAGATCCTCGTTTAGGATAAACGTGATATCGTCACCGACCGCAATGCTGTTCACGTCGACCTCCTTGACGTACAGCAGATCACCGACCATATATTTCGGCTGCATACTGCCGGAAATGACGGTGAAGCACTGAAATCCCAACAGACGGGAGCCCATCAGAAAGACGGCGCAGAGCACCATCAGCACCACCAGCGCCGTGGATACGATGTTCCATATTTTCTTTAACGTAGTCATATACTGAAATTCCTTTCGAGCCTATCGGCA
Source organism: uncultured Eubacteriales bacterium (assembly GCA_964482275.1). Lineage (GTDB taxonomy): Bacteria > Bacillota > Clostridia > Oscillospirales > Acutalibacteraceae > RGIG3009. The sequence goes on along the minus strand of CAYZXC010000185.1, from coordinate 1,055 downwards.
ATCAAAAGACACAAGACCATCAGGCCCCTTTGCGGATCCCTCCCTCTATGCGAGGGAGGCTTGTGTCCTTTGATTGCCGCCTATCCCTCGCGGGGAGGGATAGGACGGACTTTGAGTGTTAAAAAGTATAGGTGTACTTACCGACGGAAATATAATCGTCAGGGCCTTTTTCCGAGTTGCGAGAGCCGTCGGTCGCTTCATAGAGGCGAAGTTCAACCGTGAGAACGGTACCTTCCGTAAGCCCCTCTGTTGTTACGCCAAAGTCTTCCAATATTTCGTTATCTAAAGCAACTGCACCGCAGAGGAAGCCGATTCCGTCGTTGCCATAGTCGGAAAGATCTTTATAGCTTACGGTGAGACTGCCGTTGCCCATAACGTCAATCAAACGAATTTCTTGATCAGCAGGGATAGGATCGGGAGTTGTCAATGCCACCCACGCGTCATTGTTAAACTGACACCAAGCGTCATAATAACCCGCGAGGGCTAAAGAATATGCAGGAACGTCTTTGTTGGCAGAAACCACAAAATCAGCATGCCAACTTTTCAGCGCACTCTCTTTTACCTCTTCTGCGCTTAGTGTCGGTTCGAACTGATAGGCGGTATCAAGCTGTAACGTGCCTAAATCCATTCCAAAGTTGCTGCCATTGGTTACAACGGTGAGGTCTTTATCAAGAACAGTTATACCTTCCGGGTTCTTAATTACAGAATTATCGTTGAGAATGGTAACCTTTGCAACGGGTGCGTCATCGTCAAAGGTTGCGTTTGCATCGTACTGATCGTTAAAGCTGTCGCTCTCGACGGTATCCTGCGTTGCGAGGATCTGAATGTCAAACGCACCGCCGAGGTCAAGTCCCTGATACTCGTTACCGGCAGACTCCTGCATTTTCAGCGCAAGGCCCAGATAAGCCGCTTCACCGGCTTTCAGGTTGCCGTGGGTCGTTTCTTCGATCGTGTTTACAAACTGAGCAACCGTACCGACCTTGGTATATCCCTCTAGGTTACGGTCTGCAGGATAAACGACACTTGAATCATCGTCGAGCACACCGTAAGCGCGA
>CAYZXC010000184.1:0-1873 GCA_964482275.1 uncultured Eubacteriales bacterium | reverse complement strand
AGCAATTGATTAACTATTGAGAAAGGGCTCTCTCGTAATCAAATTCAATTTATGGTATGATATATAATATCCTTTGGAGGTGTTATTATGCTTAAATTTCATTTTTTAGGCACCTTATCCGGCACAGAGCCTTTTCCCCATATGCATCATAGCTCTTGGGTGCTGGAAGCGAACGGCAAAAATTATTGGTTTGATGCCGGCGAGAATTGTGTTCACCGCGCCGTGACCTCCGGGCTCGATATTATGAATACGGTGGCACTTTTTATTTCACACCCCCATCTTGACCATATCGGCGGAATGCCGAATCTGCTATCGTGTTTTAGAAAGTTTACGGTTATTCATAATAGGCAATTGATAAGCAACAACACGCTGCAATTGTTCTTTTCCGATCCCGAAATACTGAAAGCGATCAAAATGCTTGCCACCGTCAAAGACCATCATAAGCTTCCGTATACTCTTGTAGAAAACGATATAAAGGACGGTCTTATATTTGAGGATGAAAATGTTCGGATAATGGCTCTTCATAACGCTCACTAAAAAGAAGATGGCAGTAACGGTTGGCACTCCTACTCTTTTCTGATCGAGTCAGACAGCAAAAAAATCGTCTATTCCGGAGATGTTGCGAAACCGGAGGAGCTGGATCCGTTGATCGGAAACGGTTGTGATATGTTGATTATGGAAACCGGTCACCGCGACGTGGAAGATGTATTCCGTTATGCCATTTCTCACAAAGTCAATCATTTGCGCTTGACACATCACGGCAGGCAAATAATAGGAAATCGTCCGGGATGTGAGCGTTTGGCAGCTGAGTATACCGCTTCACACCCGATCGACATCCGCCTATGCTACGATGGAATGACCGAGGAATTTTGATATATAGAACTTGATTAACAGCAGATGCTCCATAAAGAGCATCTGCTGTTTTTTATCCTCAAAGAAAGTATTCACCATTCCTCTGCTTTTGGCATGAAATGAAGTGAGGGTCGATATCACAAAAGAGGTGAAGTGTTCCATGGATATGTTAAGTGTAAAAAACGCCGGATTTAAATATCAAGCGGAAAACGGAGAAGTAGAAGCGTTTCGGAACATTACTTTTTCCGTTTCGCAGGGGCAGTTTTTAAGCATCGTCGGCCCCAGCGGATGCGGTAAGAGTACGCTGCTTTCGCTGATAGCCGGTTTGCTGCCACACGCGAGCGGTACGATCACGATCGGCGGCGAAGAAATGAAAGGGATATCCCCACACATCGGCTATATGTTGCAGCGCGACAATCTGTTGGAATGGCGAACCATCTGGGACAATGTTCTGTTCGGCTTAGAGATCCGTGGCGCGATCTCCGAACAAACGACCAAGCGGGCGGAGGATCTGCTACGCACGTATGGATTGTATGAATTTCGCAACAAATACCCTCGTCAGTTGTCCGGCGGTATGCGTCAACGAGTGGCGCTGATCCGCACATTGGCGGCGGGGCCGGATATTCTTTTACTGGATGAGGCGTTCAGTGCACTTGATTTTCAGACAAGACTGTCCGTTACCGATGATGTATACCGTATTCTGAAGGCTGAAAAAGTAACGATGCTGATGGTCACTCACGATATACCGGAGGCCGTTGCAATGGGCGATACGGTTCTGATACTGTCAGCCAGGCCCGCTTGTGTGAAGGAGATATACCCTATCGTTTTTGACGAGGATCGATCTCCCCTATCTTGCCGCAGCGACCCTCGGTTCTCACAGTATTTCAGCCATATCTGGAAGGAGCTGCGCGAAGATGAAGAAGTCAAATAACATTGCTGTATCGCCGGAGCGTGCAGCGTGGATGCGTCAGCAAAAGAAGCGTTCTCATCACATTAAAATATGGCAATGGGGTCTTTTGAT
>CAYZXC010000183.1:0-1886 GCA_964482275.1 uncultured Eubacteriales bacterium | reverse complement strand
TCCGTCGGTTACTGCGGATGAGATCGACACGAGCGTAACGCTGAATGTGTACAACTGGGGCGAGTATATCGACCCCACCGTAAACGATCTGTTTACGGAGGAAACAGGCATTAAGGTCAACTATAAAAACTTTACAGATAACGAAAGCATGTATGCGGTTCTGGATTCCGGTGCGGCCATCTATGATGTGATCGTTCCCTCGGATTATATGGTCGGTAAAATGATCAACGAGGGAAAACTGGCAAAGCTGGATTTCAACAATATCCCAAACCTGTCCAAGATCAATTCTTCTCTGCTCAATCCCTCGTACGATCCGAATAACGAGTATTCCGTTCCGTACACCTGGGGGACAGTCGGCATCTTCTATAACACCAAGTATGTGGACGAAGAAGATCTGCAGCTCGGTTGGGATCTGCTGTGGAGCGAGAAATACAGCGGTCGCATTTTCATGTTCGATAACCCGCGTGACGCGTTCGGTATCGCATTGCTCAAATGCGGGTTTTCTCTAAACACGCAAGATCTTGCTGAATGGGATGCCGCCTATCAAGCGTTGCGTGAGCAAAAAACGGTCTTGCACCAATACGTCATGGATCAGGTCTATGACAAGATGATCAACGAAGAAGCGTGGATCGCGCCCTATTATGCCGGCGACGGTATCGTCATGATGGACGAAGAAGAGGGGAACCCCGATATTGACTTTTTTGTCCCGCAAACAGGTACCAATCTGTTCGTGGATGCGTTGTGCGTACCGGCGAATTCGCCGCACAAGCGAGAGGCGGAGGAGTATATCAATTTCCTGTGCCGTACCGATATCGCCCTGCTGAATGCGGAATATATCGGGTATTCTACTCCGCAGGAAGAAGCGCGCGCGCAGTTGGATCCGGAGATCGGGGAAAATGAAAATTTCTATCCGTCAGAAGAGGTGCTTGCTAAGACTGAAATGTTTGAGACCCTGCCGAATGAGATCACGACACACATGGACACTCTGTGGATGCAATTAAAGTTGGCGGATCCTCGTTGGTCGGTTTTTACAGTCTTAGTGGGTGTCGCGGCGGTGGCGTGTCTTGTCCTTTACATCGCACGCCGTGTCCGCAGAAAGAGGTAGATCGCATGTCACGATGGAATACAATATTGTTTGATCTGGACGGTACGCTCATCGACACGATCGCAGATCTTGCCGACGCGACTGAGGCCGCTCTTCGTGATTGCGGCAGAGGTCGGGAAGACGGCAGACCTGTTCATTCGGTTGACGACTATTATCGCTTTGTCGGCAATGGCTGTCTAAAGCTCGTAGAGCGCGCCATGGGGGAGGCGTCTCCGGAAGAGATCACCCGTGTCTACGAGCGCTTTATGGAGTTGTATGACCAAAACTATTGCGTTAAGACCGCTCCTTATGACGGGATATATGCCCTGCTCGACGAACTGACAAAGCGCGGCTATAAGCTGGGGATCGTTACAAACAAGCCAGAACCGCAGGCACGTAAGCTTGCCGAATTACTGTTCGGCAAGTATCCGTTTGGTTGCGTGTACGGCGGTGCCGTAGAAGGCAGACCGCACAAACCTGACCCGCAGGTCGTGCGGCTGGCACTGCAAGATCTGAACGCTGTTGCGGAGGAAACGCTGTTTGTGGGTGATTCCGATGTGGATGTTTACACCGGTCATAATGCCGGTATGGTCACGGCCGGTGCCGTATGGGGATTTCGCGGGGAGGACGAGTTGCGCGCTGCCGGCGCGGACATTTTGATCGATCATCCGCTGGAGCTTTTGCAGTACCTGTAATTTTTTACGCGATATCCACCACTTTTCTGTTGACAACGGATCGAAAAAGTGCTATGATTACATTCGTTCCGGAAACGGAGAGGTGTCCGAGCGGTTTAAGGAGCCGG
>CAYZXC010000182.1:0-1887 GCA_964482275.1 uncultured Eubacteriales bacterium | reverse complement strand
CATTCAATGGGCACTCGATCATAACAAAGAGTTACAATTACAGGAGTTCAGCCGTTCATGATGAATATTCAGATCTTCGGAAAATCCAAATGCTTTGACACCAAAAAAGCAGAGCGGTATTTCAAGGAGCGCGGCATTCGGTTTCAGCGTATTGAACTGGACAAGTACGGGATCAGCCGCGGGGAATTCGGGGCGGTCAAAGCGGCTGTCGGTTTGGAGTCTTTAATTGATCCGAAAGCCAAAGAGGCAATAACGATACAGTATCTTGCCTATGACAGCGATAAAGAAGAGAAACTGCTTGAAACCCCAAAAGCGTTACGCACGCCGATCGTGCGCAACGGCAAGCTTGCCACCGTCGGGTACTGCCCCGAGGTGTGGGAAACATGGAGATAAGCATGAAAAGACCGATTACGGATATTGCCGCGCCGCTTACGGCGTGGTATCGTCAACACGAGCGTTCGTTTCCGTGGCGGGAAAACCCGTCTCCGTATCGGGTGTGGGTGTCGGAGATTATGCTGCAGCAGACGCGTATTGAAGCGGCCTTGCCGTATTTTGAACGCTTTATGCAGACGCTTCCCACCGTTGCCGATTTGGCGGCTGCACCGGAGGACGTGCTGTTAAAATTGTGGGAAGGTCTCGGTTATTACAGCCGTGTGCGCAACCTGCAGAAGGCCGCACAAATGGTAATGAGAGATTTCGGCGGAGAACTTCCCAACACCTACGAACAACTGCTGACCCTGCCGGGTATAGGGGAATACACCGCCGGTGCGATCGCGTCCATCGCCTTCGGCAAACGCGCCGCCGCGGTGGACGGAAACGTGTTGCGCGTCATGGCGCGCCTTACGGACGATGCCACGGACGTGATGCAGCCCCAAAACCGAAAACGCTTGACGGCGCTTGTGCAAAGCATCGTGCCGGAGCAGCACGCAGGAGACTTTAACCAAAGTATTATGGAACTTGGTGAAACGGTATGCTTGCCGAATGCGCAGCCGCGTTGCAGTGAATGTCCGCTCTTTGACTATTGTGCGGTAGCCGGCTTGGAACGGGCGCGAGAACTGCCCACGCGTGCTCGACCGAAACCGCGCCGTGTGGAGAAACGCACGGTATATGTGATCGTCACGGAAGATTCACCGCACAAGGTGCTGTTGCACCGACGTCCGCCGAAAGGATTACTCGGCGGGATGTGGGAACTGCCGAACATCGAATCCGATTATTTGGGCGATGTGTTGTCCGATTGGGACGTTCTGGCAAGTTCTGTCGATCAGCTTTCTACCGCAAAGCACGTGTTTTCCCACGTGGAGTGGCACATGATCGGTTATCTTGTAAAGGCAAAAGCCGTTACACCTAAGCCCGATTTTGAATTGGTTTCCAAAGAGGAGTTGGCAGACTATGCACTGCCAACGGCCTTTCGCACCTATAGCGAATTATTGCTTAAGGAGGATGTTTTATGAAACGCGAGGATTATCTTTCCTGGGATGAATACTTCATGGGAGTAGCACTCCTGTCTGCACAGCGTAGCAAGGATCCCGGAACGCAGGTCGGTGCTTGCATCGTCGGTCAGGACAATAAGATCCTTTCGATGGGGTATAACGGCATGCCGATCGGCTGTGATGACGATTGTATGCCGTGGGATCGTGACGGGGATCCACTGAATACCAAGTACCTGTTTGTGTGCCATGCCGAATTAAATGCCATATTAAACCATGGTCGTGCCGGCTTAGAGGGCGCAAAGGTGTATACTACGCTGTTTCCCTGTAACGAATGCGCAAAAGCGATTATTCAGTCCGGTATTAAGGAAGTTATCTATCTGCAGGATAAATATGCGGATACGGATTCGGTGATCGCTTCTAAGAGAATGTTCGATATGACCGGTGTCACATACCGTTT
>CAYZXC010000181.1:0-1893 GCA_964482275.1 uncultured Eubacteriales bacterium | reverse complement strand
CACAACCAGCTTGGAAGGCTGGGGTTCTACCACTGAACTACACCCGCATATCGCTGAATTATGATACCACACCCCTTTGCTCATGTCAAGTCTTTTTTATACCTTTTTATTTTGTAAAACTGTAGGGGCGGCAACCCGTTGCCCGCCGTGCAACGGAACGGATAAATCCGTCCCCTGCATTCCAACCCCGTAGGGCGGGGATTTATCCCCGCCGTCTGCCCTCTGCGATCTGTTATCTGATATCCGTTTCACACACATACCGCAGCTGCTCCTTACTGCCGATCATGTATCCCGCCACGACCTGCGTTTCACAAATCGCACCGTCGTTGGCCGTGCCCAGCGCGGCGAGATCGTCCCGCACCGCCTCCAGTTGCGACACATTCAGCTTGACGTCACACACCGCCGTCAGCACGCTGAACGCGGTATCGAGATCAAGCGTGTGGGTCAGCGTGCGGTTTAAGAAGGTCGCGGTCAGCTGTGCGTGCGCCCAGGCCTGCCCCACGCCGCCCTGCTCCCAACCGTCAAACCGCAACACGTCGGCAGCCTGCAACGGCGTCAGTGTCAGCGTGCCCGCAGACAGCTCGTCCACTGCCTGCGGCAGTGTCATCGGCAGGTTGCCCGACAGCCGTCCCATCAGCGCCGCCGCTCCGCTGACAGGTATTGACAGCACCGGCAGTTCCTCGATCAGCGCCGCGACCTGCTCGCCCCGCTCCGGATACAGCGCGGCGGCGGTGGTCACCGTCACACCGTCTATGATCTCGGTCTGCGGCGGGTACCCGATCGCCTGCACGGTCATGGTGCGGGTATCGCTGACGAGCTTTACTATCCCGGTCAGCGCCTCACCGCTGTGAAACACCACCCACACCGACCGCTGCACGCCCTGCTCACCCAAGACCTCCTCCGGCACATCGTCGGGTGCCATCCATTCGGTGATAAAGGGAATGAGCAACACCAGCCCGAACGCGAGCAACGACAAGAGAAACGCGCCCGCCACCGTCACCGGTGTGCGGGATAGGCGCTTCACCCATTTTTCACGCTTTGCTCCGTGCTTCACTCCACCACTCTCCCATCCCGAATCACGATCCGCCGCTCCGCAGCATCCGCGATCGCATTGTCGTGCGTGATGAGCACCACCGTGTGCCCGTCCCGATTCAGCTCATGCAGCATCCGCATGATCTCGGTGCCCGACGCACTGTCTAAATTGCCGGTCGGCTCGTCCGCTAAGATCAGCGGCGGAGATGCCGCGAGCGCCCTTGCAATCGCCACGCGCTGCTGTTGCCCGCCGGACAATTCCGACGGCCGATGCCTCACGCGCTCGGCGAGCCCCACGCGCCGCAGGCTCTCTGCCACTCTCCGCCGCCGTTCCTCGCGACCCATACCGCGGTAAAGCAGCGGCAACTCGACATTTTCCTCGGCCGTCAGCGACGGAATGAGATGAAATCCCTGAAAGATAAACCCGATCTGACGACTGCGCACCGCCGCTGCAGCCGCGTGCGACACGCGGCTCATATCCCGCCCGTCGAGCAGATACCGTCCCTTGGTCGGCACATCCAGACATCCTAAAATGTTCATCAGCGTGGATTTTCCCGATCCCGATTGCCCGATCACCGCCACAAATTCTCCGTCGTCAATGGTCAGCGACACGTCGTCGAGCGCCCGCACCGTTTCGCCGCCCTCGTACAGCTTACTGACATGCTGTAATTGAATTAAAGCCGACATCTCAACACCTCTTTTTTGATAGCGTACCCCCTTTTTGTTCAAATATAAAAAAGCCCTCTCGCAAGAGGGCTTTTTAAAAGAAAAACCGAATAAAAAGCTGCCGTCGAAATGCTGACCGCACCTATTTTGCTTTCACAACAGACAGTGCGCCGACGCTTGAAAAATCACTCAACC
>CAYZXC010000180.1:0-1911 GCA_964482275.1 uncultured Eubacteriales bacterium | reverse complement strand
TTTCCGAAGCGCTGAAATAAGAGCGTTTTTTCAAACCACCGCTGCAGACTGCAGCGGTGGTTTTTTGCAAAAATTAAGAAGTTTTTGGGAGCTTATTTGCAATAATTTAGATTTTTGTGGGGTTCGTTGACTTTGCGACAGCGACATTGGTATTATGATAAAGGAGAATAACTCGCGGGAGGAATGCGTATGCACAAGCGCATCCTTTGCCTGATATCGGCAGCGATACTGTTGTTGGGGTTAACGGCGTGCGGTGACACGGAGCAGCCGGTCGTGGATGCGACTACCACGACCACACAGGCCGTCGGCACCACAACCGATACGAGCAATGCCCAAACGACCCTTGGCAGTGAGGTGAACAGCACAGTGAGTACGACCAAAACGACAACAACCGCTACGACTACTGCCGCGTCCGACGACACGGCGAATGATACGCAGTATGCGAAATTCCGCAAGGGGCTTAACAACACCTATGCGAAGCTGACAAAGGAAAAAGAACTTACCATCGCCTATGTCGGCGGTTCGATCACGGCGGGCGCCAGTGCAACAAGTGCGAAGACCGAGTCTTACCGTGCACTGACGACTGCGTGGTTTAAAAAGCAGTTCCCGGATGCGACCATCACGGAGATCAATATGGGTATCGGTATGGCAGGCTCAAAATTACCCGCTTACTATGTGAAAACGGAATTGGTTCCGCAAAAGCCCGATCTCATTTTCTTGGAATGTGCCATCAATGACTATATTGAGAGAAACAGTACACCGATCGATCAGGTAAAGGCTCAATATGAAACGATCATTCGTCAACTGCGCACTGCCGATCCCACCTGCGAATTTGTGGCGCTGTATACGACAAACGCCGCCGTTAGTGCGACCGATGAATTTTTTGAGCAGGCAGCGGTGCAGGATGCCGTTGCCGCACATTACGGTATCCCCTCGATCGATATCGGAAACTATCTGCGGGATAAAACCGGTATGACGACTGCTGCCAACAGCACGGCGTTTACCAACCTGTGGAACACCTATTTTGCCGATTCCGCGCACGCGAACGTGGCGGGTCACGCCAAGTACGGCGAAATACTCATCGAGAGCCTGGAAAAGGCGTTTACAGCGGTAAAAGAGGCCGGCGTAACGGCGATCACCAAGAAAACGATGCCGACAGCCCAAAACAGCGGGCTTATGATGAACACTGCCTATATTGACGCCGACGAAATACCGGCGGCGACAGGGTGGACGCTGACCGGCAGCGGGCGTTTCAAAAACCTGGTGGCGAATGCGGAATTCACCTATACCTTCACCGGCACTGGTATCAGCTTGTTCCTCCAAGCCGCCAGCGGCACCTCCTTCCAATATGCGGTGGATGGCGGAACGATGCAAACGGTGTCGATCGCATCGGGAAACACTTATCATTTACCGCTTCCCGTGGTAGAGGGTCTGACCTCCGGTCAGCACACGATCACCTTTAAGGTGCCCACGGCCGGCACTATGAAGATCAGTGCGATCTTGGTGTGCAAATAAACACAAAACACGACCGCCGCAGGCTTTCTGCGGCGGTCGTTCTGTGTAAAAGCGATTGACAGACGGCTCCAAACGCGGTATGATACTGTTGTATAGATTCTCAAATGTAAGGAGCAAACAGAGTTATGAAACGAATTGCCTGTGTCGGTAGTGTGACAACGGATATTTTGGTAAAACCCGCAGATGCGATCCCCGCTCCGGGTGTGCTGCAGTATGTGGACGACGTGCAGATGCACGTGGGCGGTTGTGCCGCCAATGCCGCCATGGATATGGGAAAGATGGGTATCCCGTCGGAACTCATTTGCTTGGTTGGTAACGATAATTTCGGTAATTTTGTCAGAAGTGCCGCAGCAGAAGCGGGAACCGGCGTTAAGGGTGTCCGCGTGCGCAACGGCA
>CAYZXC010000179.1:0-1944 GCA_964482275.1 uncultured Eubacteriales bacterium | reverse complement strand
GAAACGCAGGACGAGCTGATCCGTGCGTTGGAGGAGAGCGGCTATCGCGCTACGCAGGCAACGGTTTCCCGCGATATCAAGGAACTGCGCTTGATCAAAATTCTCAACGCCGACGGCAAGTATTGCTATTCCGTGATGAAAGCGGGCGGCGAACAGGTGTCTACTAAGTTTATGTCCATCTTCCAGGATGCCGTCAGCAACATTGATTTTGCCGGTAATCTGGTAGTCGTCAAGTGTATGTCCGGTATGGCACAGGCGGCGTGCGCCGCGATGGATTCCCTGCAATGGGAATCGGTCGTCGGCACCCTTGCCGGTGAGGATACCTTTGTTTGTATCACCCGCACGAACGAGAGCGCGGTGGAACTGGTGGAAGAACTCAAGAAATTACAACGCGGCTGAATTACTAAGTATTTAATGTAGCTTGAGGTGACAAACGATGCTGGATTGCTTGCACATCGAGAATATTGCCGTTATTGAGCGGGCAGACATTCGGTTTTCCGCGGGCTTTACTGCCTTGACGGGCGAGACCGGTGCGGGTAAATCCATCGTCATCGATGCGATCAACGCCGTTTTGGGCGAGCGTACCCGCCGCGATCTGGTGCGTACGGGCAGTGATGCCGCACACGTTACCGCGCTGTTTACCGAACTGTCGGCGTATGCGGCCGCACAGCTGGAAGCGCTCGGCTTTGCGCCGGACGAGGACGGTAATCTGTTGATCGGCAGAACGATCTCCGCAGAGGGGAAAGGCTCTTGCAGTGTCAACGGCAGACCGGCTACGGCGTCGCTGCTTCGCGAGATCGGCAAGGTGCTTGTAGACTTGCACGGTCAGCACGAAAATCAAGCGTTGTTTTCGGTGGATAGCCATTTAACGTATCTTGACCGCTTCGGCGAGTTGGCGGCACAGCGGGAGCGGTATGCGGCAGCCTACCGTGAATGGCGGCAGGTCGTCGGTGAACTGGACCGTGTCGATCTGGATGAATCCGAAAAAGCACGGCGGCTCGATATTTTGGCCTTTCAGATAAATGAGATCGAAGCCGCCCAACTGATCGCCGGGGAAGAGGACGAGCTGCAATCGCGGCGCACCCTGTTCCGCAATGCCGAAAAGGTGGCATCACAGCTGAATGCCGCAAACGCCTTGCTGTTCGGCGATGAGGATAGTGACGGTGCCGTTTCAATGACGGAACAAGCCGTGTCCTCCGTACAACACGCCGCGCGGTATATGGAGCAGGCAGATACGCTGTCCGAGCAGCTGCAAAATGCTTTGTATGAGTTGCAGGCGGCGGCAGACGAACTGCACGATCTGACGGGATTGTTGGATTTCGATCCGCGCGAGTTGGATGAGGTGGAAAACCGATTGGAGATTATCCGTCGTCTGACTTCAAAATACGGCGCAACGACCGCGGACGTCTTGGCCTTTTTGGAAAACGCAAAAGCCGAATATCGGCAGATCGAACGATCGGATGAGCAGTTGAAACTGCTTACGGAGCGCGAGCGCGCGGCGTTTGCGGCAGCTATGCTGGAAGCCGATGCGCTCACCGACGCCCGAATGGCGGCCGCCGGTCGGTTTGCCGCGGCGGTAAAGGAGCAGCTCACGTTCCTTGATATGCCGAACGTTACCTTAACCATTGACCGTCAGCCGACAACCCTTAGTGCAACCGGTGCGGATAAGATCGAATTTTTGTTGTCCGCTAACGCGGGCGAAGTGCCAAAGCCGCTCGCACGCATCGCGTCCGGCGGTGAACTCTCGCGTATGATGCTGGCAATCAAATCGGTGCTGGCGGATGCCGATGAGGTGGATACCCTTATTTTTGATGAGATCGACACCGGTATCAGCGGCAGAGCGGCGCTCAAGGTCGGCGCACGACTTCGCCAAACCGCGGAGAGCCACGACCGTCGCCGCCAGGTGCTGTGCGTCACGCATTTGGCACAGATCGCCGCGCAGGC
>CAYZXC010000178.1:0-1951 GCA_964482275.1 uncultured Eubacteriales bacterium | reverse complement strand
GTTAAGTGCGGCTGCATCGCTTCCAACACCATACGAGTGGTGTCGTGGCCACCCGTACCAAACGCCATACCGGGATCAATGGACAACACCAATCGTCCGTCCGGATTGTCCGTTTCCTCCCAAGTGGGACAGATCAACAAACGGTCACCGACCGGCAGGGGCTTGAAATACTGCTTCCACTGGTTCGCCCAATCCTGCTCGCTGACAGTATCGGCGGCGACCTCGGACGTAATGCCGACCGCCGCATACCGTTCGCGCAAAAAGGCGATCGCTTCGGTGGGGTTCTCCTGCGGATCAATATAAATGTGAATACAGGTAACGGTGCGATCGCGTTTTAACAGTTCCTCATCGATCAGATCGATGTGCGCGATCTCTCTGGCGCCCTGCTCTAAATCACTGTAATCCTCAATGTAGATACCGTACGGCACGATCATATTCGCGATCGCAGCAGCCTCATCGGTATCGGCCGTGGGAACACGGATCTGTATTTCCGTCCATTCCATATTTATTTCCTCCGCAGTTCGGTTTGCTTTTCAATAAAGGGCGCAAGCTGTGATAAAATGACCTCGCACCCGCCGGCGGTATCGCTCTCAACGTTCAGCGGCATCACCGGATCGTGGACGCTCAGTCGCAATAAGAACCAGCCGTCCCCCTTGTCTTTCGGGAACGACACACGCACACCTTCGCGGCTGTCGTCCGCAACCCGCCAGCCTTGCTCGGCGGCATACGCTTCCAGATCACGGAGCACGCGTTCACCGTACGCCTTAAAATCAGGTTCGGTGATGGTATACCGCACTTCACAGCCTTCAACAGGCTCAGGCAGGGCGGCGATCAGGTCATCCAATGTCTTGCCCTCTTTGCCCAGTTGTACCGCCTTTATGATGATTTTGGTGCTCAGATACGCACCGTCATCCAAGAAATAGTTGTCCCGCAATGCGGCGTGACCGGAGGTTTCGATGGCAAGGGGTGCGTTGACACCCTCGGCATTGAGGCGCAACGCCTCGTTGATCACATTTTTATAGCCTCGTTTAAAACGGCAGTGTACACCGCCGAGCGTTTGCTCAATAAACGTTTTCAGTCCCGTAGAAGTGATGGAATCGGTGACAACGGTTCCGCCGTCATTCCCCTCCAAAGCGATAGCCGCAGCGAGTGCTACTAACCGGTTGCGGTTGATCTCGCGACCGTCCGCACCGACGCAACCGGCACGGTCCACATCAGTGTCAAAGATGACGCCCAGGTCGGCGTTTGCGGCTTTGACCGCCTTACAGACCGACGCCATTGCCTCAGGGTTTTCGGGGTTCGGAATATGGTTCGGGAACGAGCCGTCCGGTTCCAAGAACTGGCTGCCGGACACATCGGCACCGAGAGGCTCCAGCACCTCGGTAGCGTAAAAGCCACCGGCACCGTTACCGGCGTCCACAACGATATGCAGACCGGAAAGCGGTTGATCGCCGTTATCCGACTCACTCACGATCAGGTCACGCAAGCGTGACGCGTACTGTGTCATGTACGGGACGGTTTCCACCGCACCGGCGGCGGGAGCAGGCTTGTCCCCTGCCTCGGCTTTTTCTAAGATAGCCGTCACATCACTGCCCTCAATGCCGCCGCTCGGCAGAAAGAACTTGAGGCCGTTGCGGTGCCACGGATGGTGGCTGGCGGTGATCTGAACCGCACCGTCACAGTTAAGGTCAACGGTGGTCATGAACATGGCCGGCGTGGACGAAAGGCCGCAGTCCAGTACGCGAATACCGGCGGCACTCAGCGTACGGGTGACGGCGTCACGGATACGAGGGCCGGAAAGACGGCTGTCACGGCCGACCGAAACGGTCAAAGCCGTACAGGGCTTGCCCGCCTTTTCCGACAACCAACAGGCAAAGCCGCCGATGATGCGCTCCACGACCTCGTCGGTGAGCTCGCAGGGTTCCCCCTCTACCCCATCCATGGCAACGGC
>CAYZXC010000177.1:0-1993 GCA_964482275.1 uncultured Eubacteriales bacterium | reverse complement strand
TTGTTGATCTCACACACGATCTGATGGATGCGCGGCAGACGCTGACGGAACAGATCCTCCGGCCAGCATTCGAGCGCCTCTTTCATAACGGTGTGGTTGGTGTATGCCACCGTACGGCACACGATATCCCACGCACGCTCCCAGGTGTACCCGCACTCGTCCAGCATGATGCGCATCAGTTCGGGAATTGCGAGCGTGGGGTGTGTGTCGTTGATGTGGATCGCCGCCATATCCGGCAGATTATCCAGCGTGCCGAATTGCTCCAAATGCCGCTGTACGATATCCTGTACCGACGCCGATGCCAGAAAATACTGCTGGGATAACCGCAGGGATTTGCCCTCGCGGTGATTGTCTGCGGGATACAGCACCTGCGTGATGACCTCCGCCATCGCCTTTTGCTCCATCGCACGCATATATTCGCCCTGATTAAACAGGGACATATCCATACCGGGGGCGGTCGCTTTCCACAGCCGCAGTGTGGAGATCGCCTTGCCGTCCTTGCCGGCGACCATCATATCGTACGGCTGTGCGATAACGACAGTCGCATCGTCGTGCTCAACATGATGGTAATCGCCGTCCCACCATTCGCGGACAAAACCGTCAAATTTCACCTCTTTGGCAAGCTCAGGGCGCGGCAGCAGCCAGCATTCCCCACCGGGCAACCAAAAGTCCGGCAATTCGGTCTGCCAACCGTCGACGAGCTTCTGACGGAAAATACCGCACTCGTAGAGCAGCGAATATCCGATCGCCGGGATCGAGGCGGTCGCCAGACCGTCTAAAAAGCACGCCGCCAGACGGCCGAGTCCTCCGTTGCCGAGTCCCGCGTCGGGCTCCAGCTTGTACAGCGAGTCCAATTTCACGCCGTATTCACTGAGAATCGCCGCCGCATCGTCGGTCAAATTCAGATTGAACAAGGTGTTCTTGAGCGAACGGCCCATTAAAAACTCCATACACAGGTAGTAGACCTGCTTCGCCTGCTCCTTGTGCGCTTTGGAAATATATTGCACGCGTGATGCCCGCATCCGATCCCGCAACACCAGCGCCAACGCTTGATAAAAATGCTCGTTGGTCGCCTGGTCGGGTGTCATCGAAAAGGCAGTCATCAGCTTCGCTGTCAGATCCTTGCGAAGGGTTTCCCGTGTGCCGGAAACCGCTTTGTTTGTTTTCTTTGCAGCAGCCATAACGAAAACTCCTTTTTCTCATAATAGCAGTTGCCTGTTACCAGTATATACGATGATCTGTTTTTTTGCAAGAGTTATTCATCATAACCAATAAAATCCATATATCGTCGGTTTTCAGGCGGCTCAGTTGTTTGCTTTGCACAAAAAACAGGTCGTTTTCGATTGTAGTAACAGCGTCGCTTGACACATTCGGCCGAAATGCGGTAAAATACAGGTTGGAAACGGAGGAGTGTTTATGCCGCAACTCAACATTGTGTTGGTCGAACCTGAGATCCCGCAGAATACCGGTAACATCAGCCGCACCTGCGCCGCCACCGGCAGTCGTCTGCATATCGTCAAACCGATGGGGTTTACCATCGACGATAAAAAGCTCAAGCGCGCGGGCTTGGATTACTGGCATTTGTTAGATATCACCTATTACGAGAATTTAGCCGATTTCTTTGAGAAAAACAGCGGCCCGTTTTTCTATTTCACCACCAAGGGTACGCATATTTATTCCGACGTGGAATACCCCGACGGTGCATATCTGGTATTCGGCAAGGAAACCGCCGGCCTGCCCGAAGAACTGCTTCACGAGCATCCGGAGTCTTGCGTCCGTCTGCCGATGCTGGACGATGACGCGGCACGCTCGCTGAATCTGTCAAACACGGTCGCTGTCGGCGTATACGAGGTACTGCGCCAATGGGGATTCCCCACACTCCGCACGGCGGGTCATTTAACGAAGTATTGATATGACAAAAGAAGCTGTCCCCTCGTGGTGAAGTGATAAAATAATGGTAGACACGAAAGTGCCTACCATTATTTTTATGCTA
>CAYZXC010000176.1:0-2003 GCA_964482275.1 uncultured Eubacteriales bacterium | reverse complement strand
ACCGTCGCCGCCAGGTGCTGTGCGTCACGCATTTGGCACAGATCGCCGCGCAGGCGAATGAGCATTTTCTTATCGAAAAATCTGTGCGGGACGGTCGCACCTATACTGATGTCACATTGCTTTCTCGCACCGACCGCGAGCAGGAGCTTGCGCGTATTATCGGCGGCGAGGTTACCGACGCCGCGATCCGTGCGGCAAAAGAGATGCTCGGAGGTGTGTCGGGATGAGCGGATACGGCGATTTTTCGGCTTTTTACGATGCGCTGATGACCGATGTGGACTATGCCGCGCGGGCGGAGTATTTGCTCCGCTTGTTTGACCGACACGGTGCAAAACCGCATTCGGTGTTGGATATCGCTTGCGGTTCGGGCAGCCTGTGTGCGGAATTTCAAAAACGCGGCGTGGATATCATTGGCGTGGACGGTTCCGGCGCGATGCTGATGCGCGCACGTGAAAAACTCGGCGGTGAGGCGTTGTTGCTTGAGCAGGATATGTGTAACCTGGATCTATACGGCACAGTGGACGGTGCCGTTTGTACACTGGACAGCTTGAATCATCTGTGCCGCACCGAACAGGTCGCGGAGGTGTTCCGCAGAGCGCGGCTGTTTGTTGAGCCGGGTGGGTTGTTCCTCTTTGACGTGAATACCGTCTATAAGCACAAAGAGGTGCTGGGAGATACCGCTTTTGTTGTAGAGCAGGCGGGGCTTATGTGCGTGTGGCGCAACCGATATTTGCCGCGCACGCACGAGGTTTCGATGCTGCTGGACTTTTTCACGGAAGAAGCGGACGGCTCGTATGAGCGATATCAGGATACGGTGCGGGAGCGTGCGTATTCGGAACGTACCCTGCGGCGGTTGCTTAATGAGACCGGATGGGAGACCGTGGCGGTGTACGAGGATATGACCACCGATACCCCAACGGACATCTGCGAACGCATGGTGTTCGTTGCCCGCAACACCCGTACGGTGGAGCAGGCAAGATTGGGCGAATAAAACTCGAAATGAGGCAATATAATGGGTAAGGCAATACGCTGTTTGACGACCGATGCAACGGTGATGGCGATCGCGATGGACGCGACCGATATCGTTGCACGTGCCGAACAGATCCATAAAACTTCAGCAGTCGTAACGGCAGCGCTCGGCCGTTTGTTGACGGCGGGCTCGTTGATGGGCATTATGCTGAAAAACACCGAGGACTCGGTGACGTTAAAAGTCAACGGCGGCGGCCCTGCGGGCCAGTTGCTCGTTGTGTCGGATGGCAGGGGAAACGTGCGCGGTTACGCACAAAACCCGGTGGTGGAGATCCCGTTAAAGCCTAACGGCAAGCTGGATGTCAGCGGTGCGGTCGGCACGGACGGACTGTTATATGTGTTGCGTGATACCGGTGCTCCCGAACCGTACGTCGGGTGTACGCCGCTCGTATCGGGTGAACTCGCGGAGGATATCACCTCGTATTTCGCCAGCAGTGAGCAGATTCCGACAGTCTGCGCACTTGGCGTGTTGGTCAATCCCGATCTGACGGTGAAAGCGGCGGGTGGACTCATCATTCAGTTGTTGCCGTTCTGTCCCGATTCGGTCATTGATAAACTGGAGCAATCGATTGCTTCATTGCCACCCATGACCGCGATGCTGTCTGATGGGCTGACCCCGCAAGACATTCTCAAAAAGGCGCTTGACGGCTTTGAGTTTGATATCATTGATACCTACGAGCCGGACTACTGTTGTACCTGCTCCAGAGAAAAGGTGACCGGCGCACTGGTGGCGATGGCAGACGACGAGCTGCGTACCCTGCCGGATGAAAACGGTAAAGTGGAAACGACTTGCAGTTTTTGTGACAGTATTTACACCTTTACCACAGCGGATATTGAGCGCATTATCGGGGACCGAAAATAATTTTTTGAAAAAGTTAAAAATTTCGGTTGACAATTCGGAACCTATGTAGTATGATAGATGGCGTCGCTAGTGACGGCGACGCTTCACGGAAGCATAGCTCAGCTGGTAGAGC
>CAYZXC010000175.1:0-2009 GCA_964482275.1 uncultured Eubacteriales bacterium | reverse complement strand
GGGAAGAAGGACGGACGGAATTTCACTTGCGTTTCGGGTCCGTAGATCTCGTGCGCAAACTGTTCCAAAACGCCCTTTAGGTCACACAGTGTGATGCCCTTGTCCACGACCAAGCCCTCCACCTGATGAAACACAGGGGAGTGGGTCGCATCTACCTCGTCAGCACGGAACACGCGGCCGGGGCAGATCATACGGATGGGCGGCTTGCGCTGCTCCATCGTGCGCGCCTGCGCCGCAGAGGTCTGCGTGCGAAGCAACAGATTTTCGGCCAGATAGAAGGTATCCTGCATATCGCGAGCCGGATGATCCTTCGGCACGTTCAGCGCTTCAAAGCAATAGTGCTCGGTCTCCACTTCGGGACCGTCCACCACATCAAAGCCCATCGACTGAAAAATGTCGATCAGGTCATTGAGGACGATATTGAGCGGGTGCAGCCCGCCTTCCTTCACCTTGGTGCCCGGCAGGGTCACATCCAGTGTTTCTTCCCTAAGGCGTTTTTCTTTCAGAAGAGCCGTGATGTTCTGTTCACGCTCCGAAAGCGCCGTTTCGAGTTCGCCGCGCAGTTGATTGATGAGCTGTCCCATTTTCGGGCGCTCCTCGGCGGGGAGTGCGCCCATACCGCGCAGCAGCTCGGTCACTTCACCCTTTTTACCCAGTAATCGCACACGGAACTCCTCAAGCTCCTTGGGCGTTTCCAGTGTTTCCAGTTCGCCGAGCGCTTTTTCACGCAGGGCTTCCAGTTTTTCTTTCATACAAACCTCCCAAATAAAAAAACTTCGTCCCAGAATCAGGGACGAAGACGATCTCCGCGGTACCACCCACATTTCCGACTTACCATAAAGACGGACACTCAAAAGACCGGTAACGGGGACAACCGTCGGCACCTACCGCCCACGATAGGAATCAGCGCCGCCGCTCAGGAGTGAACTTCCGCAGATGCCGATACAGGTCGCTTTCAGCCTGCGACGACCCTCTCTGCTGTGCCGGATGGTCTGCGTACTTTCTCCGTCTATGCGTTTATTTAATAAGGACATTATACCAGTTTTTTTAAAAAAAGCAAGGACAAATTGTTTACACGAAGGCAAATTTGTGATATACTAACTCAAAATGGGGGTGAAGGTATGATATCAGTTGTAACATCCGGCAAAGGCGGCGCGGGAAAATCGACCGTCTCGGCAGGTCTGGGCTGTGCGTTGGCACGCCGTGGCCGCCGCGTTCTGCTTGTGGACGGTGATGCCGGATTGCGCAGTCTGGATGTCATGCTGGGGATCGCCGGCACCGCGGTGTACGACATGGCGGATGTTCTCGCCGGCTCGTGTCAGCCGGCCGGTGCGATCTATCCCTCGCCGATCTGTCCCGACGTGTTCGTGTTGCCGGCTCCGGTCGATCTGGAAAAGTTAGCGACGCCTGAGGACATGGCGCGGCTTTGCCGCGGCTTTTCTCGTTATTATGACGAAGTTATCATTGACTGTCCTGCCGGTATCGGCCGCGGCTTTGAAACCGCTGTTGCCGGTGCGGATCGCGCGTTTGTCGTTACTACGCCCGACATGGTGTGTGCCAGAGACGCGCAGATCATCGCGCGGTTATTGCGTAAGCGGGAGATACCGGCCAGACTCATCATTAACCGTCTGCGTCCTGATCCGATCCTGCGCGGTAAGATGCCGGATATTGATGAACTTATCGATACCGCCGGCTTGCAGCTGATCGGCGTATTGCCGGAGGATGAGGAGGTCGCGGTCGCCAATGCATACGGTAAGCCGTTGCCGGTTGAGTCCAATGCCGGCACCTGCTTTGCGAACATTGCGGGTCGTTATCTGGGGGAGGATATCTTGCTCGCCGATTTCCGGCGCATGCAGACGTAATTTGAGAGGGAGAGAGGAATAAATGAACATTGCGTTGATCGCACACGATGCAAAAAAAGAATTGATGGTACAGTTTTGTATCGCGTATTGCGGCATTCTCAGCCGTCACAACCTGTGTGCTACCGGTACAACGGGCAAAATGGTGTC
>CAYZXC010000174.1:0-2018 GCA_964482275.1 uncultured Eubacteriales bacterium | reverse complement strand
GAGGGTGAGATCGAACGCGTGGTATGTGATGAGATCGCACCTGCGGTGGATGCCGTGGAAGCGCTGCTGAAATAAGATATGAAAACGAGCGCTCTGCATATTGCAGAGCGCTCGTTTTCTGTTTAAAAGTTAACCTTGGTATGTGGTGATCTCAATGCTTGTGATGGTGACGTCCGCGGTGGGTTTGTCGTCATCGTCGGTTTCGACTGCGGCGATGGCATCCACCACATCCATACCGTCAAACACCTGGCCGAACACCGTGTGGCCGCCGCTTTTACGCCAAGCACCGTCCAACGTGATGTTACCGCCATTTTTCTCGTACAGCTCCCATACCGCGTCCGGTACGAGGTCATAGACCAGCGGCATATAGGTGGCCTGTACGTCGTCCCACGTCCCGTAGTACGCTTCTACGGTGGCTTGACCGTAGGTATCGACCAAGCTTTCATACTGGTCTTTGAGGGACTGTACATCCTCATCGGTGTACGCATAGTTGCTGCGTTCGCCGAAGGCATCGGCATCGCCTTGGTTGATAAAGAACTGACTGCCGTTGGTGTTGACACCGGAGTTCGCCATCGACAGCGATCCGCGCAGATTGAGCAGCTTTTGGTCAAACTCATCCTCAAAAGCCTCGCCCCAGTAGCTTTCGCCGCCCGTGCCGTCGCCGTCCGGGTCGCCGCCCTGGATCATGAAATCCTCAATCACGCGGTGGAAGGTGAGGTTGTCGTAGTAGCCCTGCTCGGCGAGCTTGACAAAGTTCTCGACCGCTTTGGGCGCGGCTTCGGGGAAGAAACGAATGGAAATATCACCCATAGAGGTGTGCATAACGGCAATCTGGTCCCCAACTGCCGGCATGTCCAGTTGGAAGCCGACGGTTTCATCCGCATAAACGGTGGAAACACCGTTTTGCGAGGTATCCTCCGTTTTGCCGCAGGCGGTCAGGCACAAGCAAAGCAGCACGGCAAACAATAGCGCAATTGTGGAAAAAGCTTTTAATCCGGTCGTTTTCATCGTATCCAT
The DNA here is from genome assembly GCA_964482275.1 of uncultured Eubacteriales bacterium. Lineage (GTDB taxonomy): Bacteria > Bacillota > Clostridia > Oscillospirales > Acutalibacteraceae > RGIG3009. Next base: position 1,001 of record CAYZXC010000174.1, on the reverse strand, counting down.
CCTTTATCGTAATTTTCGCCGCGCGATAGGCGGGCGCTCGTTTTCCAAAAAAGGCAGCAGTCGCGAAAGTTCGTTGATCTCGCGGCTTTGCGCGCGCAAAAACGCGGCACAAGCGGGATCTCTCATCAACAGACTTCCCGCTCGGCGCACCGCACGTACAAAATCGCGTCTGAGCCGTACGTGGGCGCAGTTGCGCGTCAGCGGACAGAGCCTGAAGCTTCGCGGGTCATACACCGTGCGCACGAGCCCGTCCTCGCCGACGTAGGGAAACAGCGGAAAGACGCGGCAGGCAAACGGGCGCGTTTCACGGCGGCAGTTGCCGTTGCAAGTAAGCAGATTCCCGTTATCCGCAGGAACGATGGCGAATTCCCCGTTCGCAAGTAGCTTCTCTTCGCCGGGCAACAGCAGCATTCCAATGCTGTCCGCCGACGGGTGGCAACACCGTCCGTCGCACACTTTCCCGCAATCGGTATCAAGCGGGGTAACGTCTTTAAGCAACGCGAGTGCCTGCTGTAATACGTCAGACATTGGTCACGTCAATGCCGAGGATGGTTACGTCTTCCAAAGGCTTGTCGCTATGGTTGGTTGCAACGGACGCAATCGCATCCACGACGTCCATTCCTTCAAACACTTGACCGAATACGGTGTGATGATAGTCAAGGTGCGGCGTGCCGCCGTTTTCACGGTATGCCTGCTCGACCTCTTCAGGGAAATAGGCGCGCAGGCTCTGCATTTGGCCTAACAGCTGCGGATGTACCGCAGAGGCTTGCACGATAAAGAACTGACTGCCGTTGGTGCCGGGGCCGGCGTTTGCCATGGACAACGCGCCGCGGATGTTGTGCAGCGACGGGTCGAATTCATCCTCAAAGGGACGGCCCCAGATGCTTTCGCCGCCGCAGCCGGTACCGGTCGGGTCACCGCCTTGGATCATGAAGTCCTTGATGACGCGGTGGAAGATCAATCCGTCATAATAGCCGTTTTTGGCGTGGGTGACAAAGTTC
>CAYZXC010000173.1:0-2085 GCA_964482275.1 uncultured Eubacteriales bacterium | reverse complement strand
AAGGTTTTTTGCAGCACGGTTGGCGTGCCGTGACCTTTGCCGGTCTTGGCAAGTGAGCCGAACAGCACGGCACGGAAGCGATCCGCTTGGGGATGAGCGGCCGCAAAACGAAGTGCCGCTGCTTCGGGTCCCATCGTGTGCGAGCTGGACGGACCGCTGCCGATGCGATATAATTCCCGCAGCGATGCCATGCCGGTGGGTGCTTTGGCCGGTGTCGGTTCGGTTTTGGGGCATGTCAGCAGTTCTTCCATGGAGATATGGAAAATACCGGCGAGCTTGACGAGGTTTTCGAGAGAGGGCAGAGCGATGCCGCCCTCCCATTTCGAAACCGCGCGGTTACTCACCCCGAGTAATTTACCGAGATCGGTCTGTGACAGGTGATTTTGCTTGCGCAGGGTGACCAGTCTTTGCGAGAAACGTCCTAACATCGTGACACCGTCCTTTTATAATTTTAGTATAGGGGCGGAGAGGGGAATTGTAAAGTGAGAACGAATGATAAAAAATCAACCGTTGGTTGATATCACGAGCGAAAACGAAGAGCGGTCGGTGACCGCTCTTCGTTTTATGCGTTATCGGGGTCGGTGAGTTCTTGTAAGGTGTCGGGGAGCGGGGGCAGATCAGGCAGCGGCTTGTCCTTGACCGAAAAGCCCTTTTGGATGGGCTGTGCGCTGTCATAGTCCAGCGCTTCCCGCAGCGTGGGAGTTTTTTTGCGGCGGAAGACAATGAGCAGCACGATCAGCGTGACCAGACTGACGCCACTGATGATTACCCCGATCAACAAGCCTTTCGGAGTATAGGTGAAGGTGACGGTATGTGTGCCGGCGGCAAGGTCTACCCCTAAGAAGCCGTCTGCAACCGAGAAGGCTTCGACCTCGGCACCGTCTACGGTGACCGACCAGCCGCTGTCATACGGAATAGAGGTCATCAGGACACCGTCCCGCGAGGCATCGACCGCGCCGGACAGGCGGCTGTCACCCAGTTGATCGATGACCAGTTGATCGGCGGCGAGGGTTGCCATGCCGGCCGCGTAGGCGGCTTCGTCCAGCTCTGCTACATAGAAGTTACCGCTGCACGCGGTATCCGACGTGACGGTGAGGGTGGCGACCGAGCCGGCCTCCACCACACCGGCGTTAACGATATACGGTTCATGCGGGGTGACCGACCAGCTTTGATCGCCTAATTCAATCGTGAGGCTGTCGGCGGCACTGCAATCCGCGTACAGATAGACGGGCGCGGACTCCTCAATGGTGACCGAGAAGTACGCGGTGTTGTTGTTTTCATCGGTGTGGGCGCGGAAACCGGACGAGGTGCCGGTAACAACACCGGTGGAGGGATCGTCGGATTGGATGTTATACATCGTGAACAGCGAGGAGTAGTTGCCGGTGATGGCGGAGAACAGGTCGTTCTGCGAATAGAACGGGTCATAGCGGGTGTAGCTATAATCCTTCACGTCCTCGCCTACCAGATAGCCGACGCCGAGTGCATCGGGATTTTCATAAATGGTATACGAGGTGCTGCCCACCGTGACCGTGTCACGATAACGCAGAGGCGCAGGAGCGTTTTCACCCTCGCCGAGCACGATATAGCGAATGCCGAGCAGCGAGTCGGTGAACGGCTGGAACGACTTGTACAGGTGGCTGTTCACGCCGTTGATGGCATAGCCCAGACCGCCGAGCAGGCGGGTGGTATCGTAATAGTTGCTCGAGGAGAACGAGGTCAGGCCGCGGTAGTGGAACAACGCGGTATCCACGCAGGTGCGGCGGGGCAGAAATTCCAGACGGTAAAAGTCGCCGTCGGCCTTTCCGTCGCCGAGCTGCTGCGTTTTTTGCACCGCAGCACGGATCGCCTCGGTGGTTTCGTTGTCCACGTAATCGCTGTGGCGGGTGAAATACTCGTTGGCGTTGAGCTTGATAAAGGTGTTGCCGCCGCCAAGCGCCATTTCCGCCGTTACCGCGAGCAGCAGTACCGCGTACGCGACGCGTTGACGCAGCAGCTTGCGTGAGGACAGCACCAGGACGACGGTATATACTGCTAAGATCGCGAGGTTGATATATACGGTAGAGAAGCCGTAAGCCTCGTCTCCGA
>CAYZXC010000172.1:0-2097 GCA_964482275.1 uncultured Eubacteriales bacterium | reverse complement strand
CCTCGGCGGAAAATATCTTTATCACACTCTCAACCAATTTCCTGCCGCCGATTCTGGCGGGCTTCGTTATGGCGGGTATTTTGGCTGCTACCATCAGTTCGTCCGACTCGTATCTGCTGATCGCGGCTTCCGCGCTTGCCAAGAACATCTTCCAAGGCGTGTGCAAGAAGAACGCAACCGACAAGCAGGTTATGACCGTCTCTCGCATCACCCTGCTCGTTTTGACGCTTGTCGGCGTTGTGCTCGCATTGGATGAAAACAGCATCATTTTTGAGATCGTTTCCTTTGCCTGGGCGGGCTTCGGTGCGACCTTCGGCCCGCTGGTACTGTTCTCGCTGTTCTGGAAACGCGTGAACAAGGTCGGTGCGATCGCCGGTATGATCGGCGGTGCCGGTATGGTGTTCCTGTGGAAACTGGTCATCAGCAAGCTCGGCGGCGTATTCGCGATCTACGAGCTGCTCCCCGCTTTCATCTTCTCCGGTATCTGCATCGTCGTGTTCTCGCTGCTGACAAAAGCCCCCTCTAAGGAAATTGAAGAGGACTTTGAAGCCGTGCGCAGCGGCGCTGTTGAAGAAGCATAATTTTACTAAAAAGAACGATAGGCACCCGCCTATCGTTCTTTTTAGTTGCAATGCGTTTGACCGGCATCGCGGTCAGCAAAAATCAGATACGCCGCAAGCAAAAAAGCGGGGGCAATAAAGCTCGTATTAACGATCTCTGCTTCGAACAGATCCGCGTTTAATTTCTATCCCCTTCGCACCTGTTTGTCAGTCGCTCCCCTTCCAATGAATACAATGAATATTCATTCATATTTATTTGACAAATCAATATGGAAAATCGGCTTACTTTTTTTGCTCTCCGTAGCAAATAGGGGAGTTAGTTGCAGAACATCGTGATAATACCTTAATTCAATCCACCCCTTTCAAACGGTTCTGTAGAAAGTAAACAAAAGGTGAATAAATATACAAATACTGTTGACAAACGCTTTATTAAGAGGTATAATGCAAACCATATTGCAATTTTATTTTTCGGAGGTCGTTAAAAATGAATAAAGAAAACATCAAAAAAGTCGTTCTCGCCTATTCCGGCGGTCTGGACACGTCCATCATCATCCCGTGGCTGAAGGAGAACTACAACAATTGTGAGGTCGTTGCGGTTTCCGGCAACGTCGGTCAGGCGGACGAGCTGGAGGGCCTGGAGGAAAAGGCGCTCAAGACCGGTGCTTCCAAGCTGTATGTGTTGGATCAGACCGATGACTATGTCGATAACTACATCATCCCGACGATGAAGGCGGGCGCGGTATACGAGGAGTATCTGCTGGGCACGAGCCATGCCCGTCCCTGCATCGCCAAGGGCTTGGTCGAGATCGCGCTGAAGGAAAACGCCGATGCGATCTGCCACGGCTGCACCGGTAAGGGTAACGATCAGGTGCGTTTCGAGTTGGCGATCAAGCATTTTGCACCGAATATGCCGATCATCGCCCCGTGGCGTGAGTGGGATATCAAGTCCCGTGAGGAAGAGATCGAGTACGCGGAGGCACACAACATTCCGCTGAAGATCAACCGCGAGACCAACTATTCAAAAGACAAGAATCTCTGGCATCTGTCCCACGAGGGTATGGATCTGGAGGACACCGGCAACGAGCCGCAGTACGAAAAGCCCGGCTTTTTGGAAATGGGCGTTTCCCCCATCGCTGCTCCCGACAAGCCGACCTACGTCACCTTGGAGTTTGAGCAGGGCGTGCCGGTCGCACTGGACGGCGAGAAGCTGAGCGCCAAGAACATCATTCTGAAGCTCAACGAGCTCGGCGGTGCAAACGGTATCGGTATCATCGACATCGTGGAAAACCGTTTGGTCGGTATGAAATGCCGCGGCGTGTATGAGACCCCCGGCGGCGCCATCCTGTACAAGGCACACAGCGTGTTGGAAAGCATCTGCCTTGATAAGATGACCCTGCACGAGAAGCAGCGTCTGTCCATCACCTTTGCAGAGCTCGTTTACAACGGCCAGTGGTTCACCCCCCTGCGCGAGGCGCTTTCCGCGTTTGTGGATAAGACACAGGAGCGCGTAACCGGTAAGGTGAAGCTCAAGCTGTAT
>CAYZXC010000171.1:0-2145 GCA_964482275.1 uncultured Eubacteriales bacterium | reverse complement strand
ATGGCGTATCGGGTACCGGCGCTGGATAATTTAATCGAACAATGGGAACGCTTGCCCGGTATCGGTCACAAAACCGCTGTCCGGCTTGCGTTTTCGCTGCTTTCTATGTCTCAGGAGCAGAGCAACCGCTTTGTCGAAGCAATCGTGAACGCCAAAAAGAACATTCACGAATGTGAGATCTGCTGTAACCTCACGGACGGTGAGCAGTGCTCGGTGTGCTCCGCGTCCAACCGTGACGAGAGCGTCATTTGCGTGGTGGAAGAACCGCAGGATGTGCTCGCGTTTGAACGGATGCGGGAATTTCACGGGGTGTACCATGTGTTGCACGGTACCATCTCGCCGATGAACGGCATCGGGCCGGATCAGCTGCGTATCAAGCAGCTGCTGACACGCGTGGCAAACACCGACGTGACCGAGGTCATTATGGCAACCAATCCCACCGTAGAGGGTGAGGCGACGGCCATGTACCTTTCCAAGCTGCTCAAGCCGTTTGAGATCAAGGTGACACGGCTTGCCTACGGCATTCCGGTGGGTGGCGATCTGGAATATGCGGACGAGGTCACGCTGAGCCGTTCGTTTGAAGGGCGAAGCGAATTATAATCTAAGGAGAGATCGGTCATGGCAGGCGAGCGAATTTCAACCAAGACCATTGCGGAAAACCGAAAAGCCTTCCATGACTATTTTGTTGAGGAGTCCATGGAGGCGGGCATCGAGCTGTGCGGCACGGAGGTCAAATCACTGCGCAAGGGCGCGGTGAACTTGAAGGATTCCTGGTGTTCCGTGGACAATGGGGAGCTGTTCATCAAGGGGATGCACATCAGCCCCTATGAACAGGGTAACATTTTTAACCGCGATCCGATGCGGGTGCGGCGGCTGCTGATGCACCGGCGGGAGATCATGCGGTTGTACGGATTATTAAAGCAGCAACAGGGTCTGACCTTGATCCCGTTGTCGTTGTATTTTAAAGGCTCGCGCGTCAAGGTGCAGTTGGGGCTGTGCCGCGGTAAAAAGCTGTACGACAAGCGAGAGGATGCGGCGCGCCGCGATATGAAGCGCGAAGCGGAGCGTGCGATGCGCCAAAAGGAGGTTTGACGAATGAGCCTGTTATCAGTGGTCATTCCCGCCTACAACGAAGAACAGAATATCGCGCTGGCCGTTGCGGGATTGTCTGAGGTGCTGGAAACGGCGAACATCCCGTATGAGCTGATTTTTGTGGACGACGGCTCCAAGGACCACACCTACGCGCTTATCTGTGAGGAAGCCCGCTGTAATCCGGCGGTACGCGGTGTGTCGTTCAGTCGGAATTTCGGCAAGGAAGCCGCGATCTTCGCCGGTCTTTCCGAGGCCAAGGGTGACGCCTGTGTGGTAACGGACTGCGATCTGCAGTTCCCGCCGGAGGTCATCCCGCAGATGTGGGAGCTGTGGCAGCAGGGCTACGAGGTCGTGGAAGGTAAAAAGAGCAACCGCGGGGATGAGAAAGCGGCACACGGCGTGTGTGCACGGCTTTTCTATCGCTTGATCGGCAAAGCTGTTGGCATGGACATGCAGTCCTCGTCGGATTTTAAACTGCTGGATCGCCGTGTGGTGGACGTGATGAACACCCTCGGAGAAAAGGATACGTTTTTCCGTGCCTTGTCGTTCTGGGCGGGGTTCCGTACGACGACGGTGGAATTTGAGGTTGCCGAGCGCGCAAACGGTCAGTCGAAATGGTCGATCAGCGGCTTGTTCAAGTATGCGATCAACAATTTGACCTCATTTACTACCGCACCGTTGCGTATCGTGACGGTGCTCGGAACGGCTTCGTTGATCGCCTCGTTTGTCATGGGCGTTCAGACGCTGATCCGGTTCTTTATGGGTTCTGCGGTTGAGGGCTTTACCACCGTTATTTTATTGCTGTTGCTCATTGGCGGTGCGATCATGATAAGCCTCGGCATTATCGGACATTATATCGCCCGCATCTACGATGAAGTGAAAAACCGTCCGCGCTACATTATAGCGCGCCGCACCGAGGAGGAATGAGTCGTGCTGTTGACGCTTGATCTGGGTAACACCAACTTGACCGTCGGCGCTTTCCGTGACGATACGTTGGTGTGCGAATGCCGCATTGCCACCGACCGTACACGCACCGGCGACCAGTACGCGGTG
>CAYZXC010000170.1:0-2151 GCA_964482275.1 uncultured Eubacteriales bacterium | reverse complement strand
CCCCATCGCCAACTACAAGGGCGAGATCTACAACATGCCCTTCAACATGAACACCTTCCACGCAATGTGGGGTGTGCGCACTCCCGCCGAAGCACAGGCGATGATCGATAAGCAACGTGCTGAGATCACCGACGAGCCGAAGAACTTAGAGGAGCAGGCGATCAGTCTGGTCGGCCGTGACATCTATGAAAAGCTGGTCAAGGGCTACACCGAAAAGCAGTGGGGCCGCGATTGCACCGAGCTGCCGGCGTTTATCATCAAGCGCTTGCCGGTTCGTCTGACCTACGATAACAACTATTTCAACGATCGGTATCAGGGCATCCCGATCGGCGGCTACAACGTCATCATCGACAAGCTGCTCGAAAAAGCCGACGTCAAGACCGGTGTGGACTTCTTAGACGATCCCGACACCTACCGTGCGATGGCGGATACCGTGGTGTACACCGGTACGATCGACTCGTATTTCGGCTACCGCTTCGGCAAGCTGGAATACCGCACCGTCCGCTTTGAGTCGGAGTTGCTGGATGAGCCCAACTATCAGGGCGTCGCCGTGGTGAACTACACCGACCGCGAAACGCCGTATACCCGCGTTATTGAGCACAAGCATTTTGAGTTCGGCACCCAGCCGAAGACCGTTGTCACCCGCGAATATTCCACCGACTGGAAGGATGGTATGGAGCCGTATTATCCGGTCAACGACGAACGCAACGGCGAACTGTACGCCCGCTATGCGGCACTGGCGGCAGAGGAAAAGAACACCCTGTTCGGCGGCAGACTTGCTGAATACCGCTATTACGATATGGACAAGGTCATTGAGTCGGCACTCGCCCTGACCGCGAAATTGTTTTAAGGAGTAGAAAAGTTATGGCTGCAAAGAAACCGATGGTATCCATCATCGCGCCGGTGTACGGCGTTGAAAAGTATGTCGGCAAAGCAATCGAAAGCATGCAAGCGCAGACCTTCACCGATTGGGAGTTTTTCCTCGTTGACGACGGCGCGAAAGACAAGAGCGGTGTCATCTGTGACGAATATGCCGCCAAGGACGACCGCATCACCGTCATTCACAAGGAAAACGGCGGCGCGCATACCGCGCGTAATATGGCGATCGAGCAGGCTCACGGCAAGTATTTCTATTTCATGGATCCGGACGATTGGACCGAGCCCACGATGCTAGAGGATATGGTCGCGCTCGCTGAGCAGCACGAAGCCGAGCTCGTCGTCACCGGCTATTACATTGATACTTACTACAGCGACACCGAGTACGTCACGCAGGAGAATGCCCAGCCGTCGCAGGTGTTTGCGACCCAGCGCGAGTTCCGCGAGAACGCGTATCGCCTGTTTGACTGTAACCTGCTGTATACCCCGTGGAATAAACTGTATCTCGGCAAATACATTATGGAACACAACCTGCGCTTCCCCATCACGTTCTGGGATGATTTCCCGTTCAACCTAAGCGTACTGCGCGACGTGGAGCGCGTGGTCGTGTCCGACAAGAAATATTATCATTTCATGCGCGCCCGTGCCGAGAGCGAAACGGCAAAGTACCGCCCCGAAATGTACGATAAACGCGAGGAAGAACACGGCTGGATGGTCGACCTGTACAAGCACTGGAATGTTGACGACGAGAATTCCCGTGAATTCTTGGCCCGCCGTTACATCGAGCGCGTGGTGGGTTGTATCGAGAACATCACCAACCCCGCCTGCACGCTGACAACCAAGGAAAAGAGAGCGGAGATCCGCCGCATCATCGGTGATCCGAAGGTCAAAGAACTGTTGAAGATCGCGAAGCCGCGTTCCGGTATGATGAAGCTGATGCTCATCCCGATCCGTATGGGCTGTGTCACGCTGACACAATGGGAAGGCAGCCTCATTTCCAATGTCAAGCGCAAAAACACAAAGCTGTTTGCTTCCCTCAAAGCAAGCCGATAATCCGCAATGGGATTGCACATTTTGCTTGACTTTTCGCGCAAAATACACTATTATAAATAACTGTCGGCACATTGTGCCGACAGGACGCGCCGCTGTGGTGGAATAGGCAGACACAAGGGACTTAAAATCCCTCGCTGGCAACAGCGTACCGGTTCAAGTCCGGTCAGCGGCACCAAAGCATTCAAACCCGAACCTTTTACCAATCGGTGAAACGTTCGGGTT
>CAYZXC010000169.1:0-2180 GCA_964482275.1 uncultured Eubacteriales bacterium | reverse complement strand
AGCCGGGTGACCGTCGATCGAACCAAAGTTACCGTGACCGTCGATCAGCGGATAGCGAAGCGAGAAATCCTGCGCCATACGCACCAACGCATCGTAAACCGAGGCATCACCGTGCGGATGATAGTGACCCAGCACGTCGCCCACGGTGGTCGCACATTTACGGTACGCCTTGTCGGGCGTAAACCCGTCCTCGTGCATCGTATACAGAATACGGCGATGCACCGGCTTTAAGCCGTCGCGCACGTCCGGCAGCGCACGCGCCACGATGACCGACATCGAATACTCCAGAAAGCTCTTGCGCATTTCCTTTTCGAGATCGACATTGATCAGTTTGTTATTCTGTACCGTCATTTGCTCGTCCATTGTTTTATCTCCTTTATCAGAACCAGTTTAGGAAAGTTCAGTTTTTAACGCGTCGGGATCCTCGATCGCCGACCACGGAATGTCTAACCGTTCGCCGTTTGTGTACAGCACCGTTACCCCCGCCTCACCGGCATGCAGGTGACAGCGGCTGTGCACGGTAAAGGACACGACGCCGTCCTGTTTTCTGGCGATGCCTTCTTTTGTGAAAGCAAGCCGTACCGGACCTCGCTCGCGGCCGTTTTTCAGCCCCAGTGTCAGCCGAGTCAGCAGTGCACCGACAAGCACGAACACGGCACAAAAGATCACACAGTTGACAAGCGGCCACGGTGTCAGCGCCGTCATCAGCGCCGGTACGAAGCTGTAGATCATCATCTGCGGCAGAACAAACCCCAGCAGCTCCCGAAATTCTCGCTTATCCGCTGTGGGCATCACCGTCGCACGGGTGATCACCGTATCAAAATTGACAAACCGCACCGTCGGCAACGGCTCGACCCGTGCCGGTATGGCTGTTGCTTTCAGGCGATACACCGACGGCGTGATCCGCTCCTGCAAAAAGCGGCGGATGCCGGATAACTCCGTGGGAGTCAGGTCCGCACTGCGAAAGCAAATGGAAAAGCGGTCGTTTCCGAACGCAATGCCGTCGGCGGTTTCGCAACAGAAGGTTACCTCGTTATACGGCAAAAGACTGCTGCCGCGCATGGTGCTGTACGCCGCGTGATCGTTGTACAGCGAGATCATACAGCCAGCACGGATCATTTTGTCATCCTGCCACCGATCCAACCAGACGTTCTCAAACGCCTGCCGTTTGCGGCGACGGGCACGAAAGGTCTGGGCGATCAAGAACCATAAGCATCCGGCGATCACGGGAAACACAAGCGACGGTACGCGCCAATCGCTTTGGGCGGCAACGCCTGCCGCCTGTATCGAAAAGAATACCAGTAATACCACCAGCACCAGCCGCAACAGTCGCGAAACCGGATCACGCAGCGCCTGCTGCCACCGTTCCTCTTCCTGTCCTGTAAGGAAACGCCCTGCCACAACAAGCTGCGGCGATTCAGATGTATATCTGTCCAACGGGCGTTCCTCCTTACATATGGCTGTCTACGATCTCACGCAATTCTTCAAAATCAGTAATACACCGTTTGGGGATCGACAGCTGTCGATCCTTGCCGGTATAGAGCTCTACCGTATCACGGCAGTCCACGGCACGCGTAATATGCCGCCACGGCAATCTCATGGGACGCATTCCGTCCGCCTTGCCGGTCAGCCGTACACACACATCGGTAAATTCCACACGCAGCCGACAAACCCCGCGCTCGGTGCGCGTGATAGCGCGCCGCATCCGAACGCGTGCACGGATGACGGATATCAAAAACAGAACCAGCATCCCAGCTAAAAACAACGGCAACGGTTTGATCGCCAACCCGAAATAGCCGAACGATGCCACCATCGTCATAAACACGCATTTGCTCGGTAGCGTGCTTCCAAACTGTTCCAGTGCGGCTTCGCCCGCGATCGAAACGATCTCGCTGTCGGTGTATTCCACATCCACCGTCAGTAATACCTCTTCACTTTTCACCGGATCGGGATCGACGGTCACGCCCTCGGCGGCTCCCGGCACAAGTTGTCCGAGCAACAGCTGCCGCGGGGCGGGTATGTTCGAAAGTGCCGCCTGTCGGGTGGCTTCGGCGGTCTGCTCGGTCAAAAACCGCGCGGGGATCACGATGGACTTGCCGTCTAACCCGCAAAAGATCATCATCTCCGCTGTTTCGGCGTACAACCGGCACTGTTCATACGGAATCACCGCCGTTGCGGTC
>CAYZXC010000168.1:0-2184 GCA_964482275.1 uncultured Eubacteriales bacterium | reverse complement strand
ATTGATATGATCGCCACCGACCACGCCCCGCATTCTGCTGAGGAAAAGGCGAAAGGTCTTGCAGGCAGTGCGTTCGGGATCGTGGGGTTGGAAACGGCCTTTCCGGTGCTGTATACCCACCTGGTCAAGCCGGGCATCATAACGATGGAGCGTTTGCTGGAACTGCTGGTGTACAACCCGCGCAAACGCTTCGGAATCCCGCTCGGTGAGGATTTCTCCGTGTGGGATCTGTCTAAGGAGATCACAGTCGATCCGCAGCAGTTCGTATCGCTCGGAAAAGCAACGCCCTTTGAGGGGGATAAACTGTTCGGCGAATGTGTGCTCACCGTCTGTGACGGCAAGATCGTGTATAAAAAGTAAGTATAGATTTGTAAAGAAAGTTTGGGAGAGGATAGTATGGCTAAGAGAACAGACATCAAGAAAATTCTGATCATCGGCTCCGGTCCGATCGTGATCGGTCAGGCGGCTGAGTTTGACTATGCCGGCACGCAGGCGTGTTTGGCACTCAAGGAGGAGGGGTACGAGGTCATCCTGTGCAACTCCAACCCCGCCACCATTATGACCGATACCACCATAGCGGACAAGGTGTATATGGAACCGCTGACGCTGGAGTATATCGCCAAGATCCTGCGGTATGAGCGTCCGGACGCCATCGTCCCCGGTATTGGCGGCCAGACGGGCCTCAATCTGGCTATGCAGCTGGAGAAAAAGGGCGTTCTCAAGGAATGCGGCGTCGAGCTGCTCGGTACCAGCAGCGAGAGTATCGAACGCGCCGAGGACCGCGAGCTGTTCAAGGAACTCTGCGAATCCATCGGTGAGCCGACGATCCCCTCTCAGATCACCTATTCGCTGGACGAAGCAAAAAAAGCGGCAGCCGAGATCGGCTATCCGGTCGTGTTGCGCCCTGCCTTCACGCTCGGCGGCACCGGCGGCGGTTTCGCCTATAACGAAGAAGAACTCATCGAGGTCGGCTTGAACGCTTTCAAGCTGTCTCCCGTGCATCAGGTGCTGATCGAAAAGAGCGTCAAGGGCTACAAGGAGATCGAGTTTGAGGTGATGCGCGATTCGCAAGACCACGCCATCACCATCTGCGGTATGGAGAACATCGACCCCGTCGGCGTGCACACCGGCGACTCGTTGGTCGTTGCCCCCATTATGACGCTGAGCCGTGAAGACGAAAAGATGCTCAATGACAGCGCTATCAAGCTGATCCGTGAGCTCAAGATCGAGGGTGGCTGTAATGTACAGTTTGCGCTCAACCCCAACACCAGTGAATACTACCTCATCGAGGTCAATCCGCGTGTATCGCGTTCGTCTGCGTTGGCATCCAAAGCCAGCGGCTATCCGATCGCGCGCGTAACGGCGAAGATCGCGGTCGGTATGGCGCTCGAAGATATTGCCATCGCCAATACCAATGCGGCGTTTGAGCCTTCCTTGGATTATGTCATCGCCAAGTTGCCGCGTTTTCCGTTCGATAAATTTGCCACCGCGCCCAACACACTGGGCACGCAGATGAAAGCCACCGGCGAGGTGATGGGTATCGGCTCCACACTGGAGGAATGTCTGCTCAAATCGGTGCGTTCGCTGGAGATCGGTGCCTGCCATTTCCATCTGCCGAAATTCGATCAATTGACGGCGGACGAACTGCGCGCCTATATCAAGGAATTCAAGGACGATAACATTTTCGCCGTTGCCCAGCTGATGCGCCTCGGTGTCAGTGTGCAGGAACTGTTCGAGATCACCGCCATCACCCCGTACTTCTTAGAGGCGATCGAGCGCATCGTTCACAAAGAGGCCGAGGTCAAAGCGGCACACGGCGATGTTGCCGTGCTGAAAAGCGCGAAAACGATGGGCTTCAGCGACCGCTATATCGCGAAGCTTTGGAATATGAGCGAACTTGAGGTATATAACCTGCGTAAAGCACAGGGGATGTTCCCCGTCTACCGTATGGTGGACACCTGCCATACCGGTGCGTATATTCCGTATTTCTACTCGTCGTATCAGGGCGAAAACGCTTCCGTCTTAACCGATAAAAAGAAGATCGTCGTACTGGGTGCCGGCCCGATCCGTATCGGCCAGGGCGTCGAGTTCGACTATTCCACGGTACACGCCGTGACCACCATCAAAAAGTCCGGCTACGAAGCTATCATTATCAACAACAACCCGGAGACCGTATCCACCGAT
>CAYZXC010000167.1:0-2280 GCA_964482275.1 uncultured Eubacteriales bacterium | reverse complement strand
AGTAGTTAAAGCCGTAGGCGCGCCATTGCTTACCGTTCAGCATGAACTCGCCGTCTTCGACCTTGATAAACTCCTCGGGTTTACCGACGTACGCTTCGGCAACCGCAAAGGTTTGATCGATACGGTCGATCACATTACCTTCACAAGTCAAGATGGTTTCGACGGTATATTCACCGTTTTCCTCAGGCGTGTATTCCGTGAAAATCTCGGTGAAATCCGCTGCCATGGCGAGGTCATCGTGCGTGTGTGTAAAGACCACTTTACCATCTTTCTTGACGCGGAATTCCACGGTAATGGGCGGGTAGTCCATCGTCACGTTCATCACGTTGGCACCGAGGAACAGTTTTTCTTGCGGTTTGGCGACGTAACGGTTACAACCGCCGTCAAACAGGAACACACCGCGCTGTAAGGCGGTCAGTAATTGCTCCAGCATGTCGCGCATACCGTCAACGTTTAAAATATCCTGACGCTTAAAGCCGATACCGACGGCACATCCGCCGCGGCTGGTGCCTTTGACGTAGCCCAAACGGTTATCGTCCACAAAATAGTGCGGGCGACCAACGGTATCCTGCAGCATCACAAACACGGCGGCGCCGCGGCTGCCGTCGGCTCTGCCGCCCTCGCCCATTGCCTGTACAAGCGGAATATAACGGTTGACGTGCCGCATACGATAGCCGCAGCCGTGGTGACGCGCCTGCGGGCAAACGACTTCTTCGTTTTGTGCGTGAATGGTGCCGCTCACGATCGCTTGATCCGCTTCGGTCATAAACGCGCTGACGTTCGGTACTTTGAACACTTTCGGCGACGGAGTGAAGCCCTCCATCACGATGGGATACATTCTGCCCGACGTTGCCGCGTCAACAGCATCCTTAGGCAGGTCTTCTTGTTTGAGCGGGATGTATTCAAAACCATCTTCGCCCGCTTCGATCAAGTGGCCGAACAAACGGCCACCGAGTACCAAGACACGGCCGCCCTGCTTCCAAAACGTTTCAATCGGCTCTGCACAAACAGCGGGTACCGATTCCGCATGGGGCAATACCAGCAAAAAGCCGAGTTCGCTCACATTTTTGGAAAGAAATTCTTCGACAGTGAGTTCTTGAACGAGATAGCCCATTTCCATCATGGCGCAAATCAGGTCGCGCGCCGCCTCGGGGTCGAAGCCCGGGCGCTTGTCCATTAAGACCGAGATGACCTTGGAAGGGATCTCCCATCGGCTTGCCCGCCCCATGTTGGTCCGATATTCCGGTGTTCCGTACTTCATTACTCATCGCTCCTTAATACGATAATCGTTTTTATGTTAATTTCATTATATCAAGGTAAAACGCCATAGTAAATGCGATATATTGACCGCAAATTTAGAAATATTGACATTTTTGTCGCTTCACACTATGATAACAGTGAGGTGATCATATTGCAGTTCGAAATATATGAAGCACGGTATATGGCGGTTGATCGCGTTGTGACCTCAAAGCTGAGGGCCGTGAAGCTGTATGAATTTGATTTATTCAATAACGTCAGCCGCACTGTCACGGTGGATAATATCGCGTATGTGACCGACTCAAACTGCATTGTATGCCGACGACCGGGGCAGACCGTGCGCAGTACCGGCTGTTACGACAATTATATTCTCACACTCGCCGTAGACGAGACCCAAACCGACAATCAACTGATCACCAAGGAAATGATGGACAGCCTGCCGGTATGTTTCTATCCCGCCCACGTCGAGGAGCTCAAAGAAATCCTAAAAAAAATCATCCGTACGTATCAGTACGATAAAAAAGCGCAAATTCTGCAGAATGATCTGCACCGGTTTTTGTTTCTTCTCCTGTCGGACAGCTTTGAAAATGCCGCCGCACAGATCAAGGAGAAATCCTCCCGCATTTACACGGTTATCTCTTACATTGCGCAGCACTATGCGGAGAAACTGGATATGGATCACTTGGCATCGCTGATTCACCTTGATAAATGCTATTTCATTCGGTATTTCAAAAAGAAAACCGGTATGACACCGCAACAATATCTGATCAATAAGCGCTTGCAAGAGGCAAAGGCTTTGTTATCCCGACTGGATCTGCCTGTCAGTGAAATTGCGTATATGGTAGGCTACAGCAACGTCACCCACTTTGTATCGAGCTTCAAAAAATACGTCGGCATCTCGCCGAATCAATATCGATCGGGGTTCTTGGACTGATATGAAAATGAAGTTTTCCTTGAACTAAAGGGCGAATTGTGATATTATGGTATATATTGTTCCATTTTTTAGGAGGAGGTTATCATAAT
>CAYZXC010000166.1:0-2358 GCA_964482275.1 uncultured Eubacteriales bacterium | reverse complement strand
CGGGTGGCCACGACACCACTCGTATGGTGTTGGAAGCGATGCAGCCGCACTTAACACCTGACAGTGTGGTGCTGGACGTCGGTTGCGGAAGCGGTATTCTGTCGATCGCCTCGCTGTTGCTCGGCGCCAAGACAGCAACCGGTGTCGATATTGACGCACTGGCTGTCAAGACCGCCATCGAAAACGGTGAACTCAACGGTATGTGCGCACCGCGCTATACCATTTTGGAGGGTGACCTGGTCGACAAGATCAGCGGCGAATACGATGTCGTGCTGGCGAACATTGTTGCGGATGCGATCAAGCTGTTATCGCCTGCTATTCCGGCGTTCTTGAAGCCGAACGGTATCTATATCGTGTCCGGCATCATCGCCGAACGCGGTGACGAGGTGCAGTCGTGCCTTACAGACTGCGGCTTTGTTGTTGTCGAACGCCATGAGCATGGCGGTTGGCTGTGCTTTGTATGTAGAAAGGATTAACGCTATGTCGCGTTTTTTCGTTGCTCCGTTTGACGGAGATACGGCCATTATCAGCGGGCAGGATGCCCATCATATCGCGCGGGTATTGCGTATGCAGGTCGGCGATGAGCTGACGCTGTGCGATGCCAAGGGAACGGATTACGCCTGTGAGATCACAGCCGTGAGTGACGGCGAGGTATCGCTTCGCGTGTGTGACCGTGCGCCGTCGGCTACTGAGCCGACCACCGCGGTCACGCTGTACCAGGGACTCCCCAAAAGTGAAAAAATGGAATGGATCATCCAAAAATGCGTGGAGATCGGTATTACCCGTATTGTTCCGGTAGCGATGTCCCGTTGCGTGGTGAAATTAAACGGTGCGGACGGCGAGAAAAAGCAGACTCGCTGGCAGAAGATCGCCGCGGGCGCCGCGGAGCAAAGCGGCAGAGGGATCATTCCCGAAGTGGCCGTCCCCATCACCTTTGATGCTATGTTGACAGCTCTCCGAAACGAGTATGCCGTCACCTTTTATGAGGGCGGCGGCACATCGCTTTCAGCATTAGTCGGGGAAGATACCCGTGAGGTGTCCATCGTGATCGGTCCGGAGGGTGGCTTTTCACTCGAAGAAATTGAAAAACTGCGGCAAAACGGTGCACACATTGCCACGCTCGGCAAACGCATTCTGCGCTGCGAAACCGCGCCGCTCGTAGCGCTGTCGGTTATTATGCAGTTGACCGGCAATATGAATTTATGATTGCAAATCGGCGAAACTATGATACAATAGAGATAATAGAAAGGATGATAACAATGCAAGTAACAAAAGATTCGATCATCGGTGATATTCTGGATATGGACCGCACCACGGCTCCGTTCTTTTTAGAAATGGGTATGCACTGCCTTGGTTGCCCCTCCGCCCGCGGCGAAACGCTGGCGCAGGCGTGTGCTGTTCACGGCGTCGATGCGGACGAGCTGGTCGCCAAGATCAACGCTCACCTGGAAAAGTAATCACCAAAGGCAGTTCGTATGAACTGCCTTTTTCGCAAGGAGAAAACATGTTAGATATTCGTTTAATGCAGGTCGCGGCATTCGTTCGTCAGGGAAGCCGCCTTGCCGATATCGGCACCGATCACGCCCGCTTGCCGGTGGAACTCATTCGCCGGGGAGTGTGTACATACGCGATTGCATCAGATGTTAAAGACGGTCCCGTTGCCGCCGCCACCCGCACGGTCGGAGAAGCACAGTTGGCTGATAAGATCGACATTCGCTTGGGCGACGGTCTACAAACTGTGGAACCGGACGAGGTGGATGATATCGTGATTGCCGGTATGGGCGGAGAGACCATCGCCATGATCCTCGCTGCCGCGCCGTGGGTACAGGATGGCCAATATCGGCTCGTTTTACAGCCGATGACCCGTGCCGAGAAGCTGCGCCGTTATCTGTGGGAAAACGGATTTGATATTGTCACCGAAGCGGTCGTACAAGACGGCAAGCACTGGTACACCGTCATTCACGCAGTATTTTCCGACAACGCCTTTGTACCGGACGAGTTTTTGTGCCACGTCGGCAGGATTCCGTTGCCGGAGGGCGCTGGCTACCTGCAAACCGTTAAAAACCGCTTGCGCAAGCAGAAACAGGGAGATCCGTCTGTCGATACCTTGCTGCAGCGCATTACGGATTATGAACAAAACGGAGGGATCGTATGACGGTACAGGATATTTTTGAACTGTTACAACAAAAAGCCCCCCTCGAACTCGCTGAGGAGTGGGATAACGCCGGTCTGCTGGTCGGTGACGGCAAAACAGAAGTGAAAACGGTCGTGGTGGCACTGGATGTGACAAACGCGGTGATCGATCGCGCAACAGAAGCTCACGCCGAACTGATCGTTACTCACCATCCCGTGATCTTT
>CAYZXC010000165.1:0-2375 GCA_964482275.1 uncultured Eubacteriales bacterium | reverse complement strand
CCGACGTTGCGGCGATCTCGTCCGATTCGTGCGCCGCGCTGTACGGCTTGGATGTGATCGAAACCGCCGTGTCGAATGTGGATAACAACTACACACGGTTTATTTGCATCTCCAAAAAGCTGGAGGTGTATCCGGGCGCACACCGCACCAGTCTGATGCTGACGTTGCCTCACAAGCCGGGTTCGCTGTACACGGTTATTGCCAAATTCTATTCGCTGGGCGTTAACCTCATTAAACTGGAAAGCCGCCCCATCCCCGGCAAGGATTTCGAGTTTATGTTCTATTTTGATATTGATGTGTCCGTGTATTCCAAGGCGTTCACCGACCTGTTGTCCCAGTTGCAGGCGGAATCCGAAAAATTCCGCTATCTGGGCAGCTATACCGAGATCGTATGATGCAGCGGTACGGCTTACTGGGAAAAACGCTGTCACACAGCTTGTCGCCGCAGATCCACGCGTTTTTCGGCGACTATCCGTATGATCTGATCGAGAAATCCGAGGAAGAGCTGGCGGCGCTTTTTGCCGATCCGCCGGTGGCGGCGATGAACGTGACCATTCCCTATAAGAAAACGGTCATCCCGTTTTGTACCGAGTTGGACGAAATGGCAAAACGCATCGGCAGTGTCAATACCATTCGGTTTGACGGCGAGGCGGTGCGCGGCTACAACACCGATTATTACGGGTTTTCGTATATGCTGGAGCGGGCGGGAATTTCGGTCGTCGGCAAAAAGGTGTTGGTGCTCGGCAGCGGCGGCGCCTCGGCTACGGTGTGTTGCGTATTGGAAGATCAACAGGCGAAAAGCGTGGTGGTGATCTCCCGTTCAGGAGAGCACAACTACAGCAATCTGGATCGGCATCGCGATGCCGAGATCATTATCAATACCACTCCGGTGGGCATGTATCCCGAAACGGCGGCGGCACCGGTGTCGCTTAGCGCGTTCCCGAACTGCGAAGCGGTGGCGGATCTCATCTACAATCCGTTGCGTACGCGGCTGTTGTTGGACGCTGAGCGGCGGGGGCTCAAAACCGCGAACGGACTGGCGATGCTGGTGGCGCAGGGGCATCGCGCCGCCGAGATCTTTTTCGACAAGCCTTTGGACAAAGGCTTGATCGAGAACGGCTTGCGAGGCTTGGAACAGGAGTTTCGAAATATCGTGCTGGTGGGAATGCCCGGTTGCGGCAAGAGTACACTGGCGCGCCTGCTTGCCAAAACGCTTGGCAAGGAAGCGGTAGATACCGATGCCGCCGTGGAGCAAAACGTGGGGAGCTCCATCCCCGACATTTTTGCAGAGCAGGGCGAAGCGACATTTCGCCGCTTAGAAGCGGCGGCGGTGCAGGAGCTCGGCAGATCCGCCGGCAAGGTGATCGCGACCGGCGGCGGCGCGATCCTGACCGAAGAAAACCGCAACGCCCTGCGGCAAAACGCGGTGGTGGTATTCTTAGAGCGCGAGCTGGATACGCTTGCCACAAACGGCAGACCGCTGTCAAAAAGCCGTGAAGCAATAGAAGAATTATATAAGCAACGGTTACCGTTGTACCGCGAGGTCGCGGACGTTACGGTGACCGTCACAGGCACGCCGGAGGAGACCTGCCGGCGCATACGGGAGGCGATCGGACAATGAAACTGTACATTGTAAACGGACCGAACTTAAATATGCTCGGCATCCGCGAGCCGGATATTTACGGCAGGCATACCTATGAGGATCTCGTGAACGAGCTGACGGCATACTGCGCCGAAAAAGGTGTCGAGCCTATCTTCGTACAATCCAACCACGAGGGTGAGCTCGTCACCGCGATCCAGAACGCCTATTTTGAAGAGGCGGACGGCATCGTCATCAATCCGGCGGCGTATACCCACACCAGCGTGGCGTTGCTGGACGCGCTCAAAGCGATCGCGTTGCCCGCGGTGGAGGTACATCTTTCGGATGTCAGCAGCCGCGAGGCGTTCCGCCAAGTATCCTATGTTCGCGAAGCGTGCATTGCCACGATCAGCGGCAAAGGCTTTGACAGCTACAAAGAAGCCATCGACTTATTGCTGCAAAAATAAACCGTATTCGCACAGCCGAAGAACACTGTTCTTCGGCTGCTTTTATGCCTCCATATATACCTTATTATATATAACGGGAAAATCGCAGATATGGGGGTAGCGGGCAGCAAAACAACTATATCTTGTGGGATTGTCAAAAAAGCTAAAAAAGCTTGATTTTAAGCGGTTTTTTCTTACAAAATTTTTTGGTTTTTTTTGAAAAAACGCTTGCTTTTTTGAAAAAGTTGAGGTAGAATGTTTAGGCATGATTATGGGGAATAGGCGAATTGCGCCCTTTTTCAGGTGTCATGCAGACTGCACGATATGCGATGATGCGGGAGGTTGCGGCT
>CAYZXC010000164.1:0-2377 GCA_964482275.1 uncultured Eubacteriales bacterium | reverse complement strand
CGTTGTGGGTAGTGTCGTCCGTCATGCCGAGATTCTGCATCAGTTCCTGCGCCGCGTTATATCCCATCTTCTTTTGGCGGTTGTTCATAGCGGCGACCTCAATGATGATAGCCAGGTTACGGCCCGGTTTGACCGGAATGGTCAGCATCGGGACGGTGATACCGAGAATGTCCATATACTGGTTCTCAAGGCCCATGCGGTCGTATACCTTCTCGTTATTCCACTGCTCCAGCTGAACGACCATGTCGATCTTTTCGGTGACCTTGACAGCGCCCATACCGAAAATGCGGCGGGCATTTACAATGCCGATACCGCGCAATTCAATGAAATGGCGAATGTTATCCGGTGCCGAACCGACCAGCGTTTTGGAGGACACGCGGCGGATCTCCACCGCGTCATCCGCGATCAGACGGTGGCCGCGCTTGACAAGCTCGATCGCCGTTTCGCTTTTTCCGACGCCGCTGTCACCGATAAGCAGGATACCCTCGCCGTACGCCTCGACCAGCACGCCGTGCCGCGTGATACGCGGAGCCAGCTGTACGTTTAAGAACGAGATCATCGCCGCTGTCGTTCCCGACGTCGTGTCGGCACTGTGCAGAAGCGGAACCTCGTATTTTTCGCACGCCGTGATAAGCTCCGGCGGGATCTCCAGCTTACGTGCCACCACGATCATCGGCGGCCGCGTTGCGACAAAGGTATCGATGTGCTGTGCCAGCTCATCCGGCGACAGTCCCTCCAAAAAGCCGAACTCGCTTTTACCAAGGATCTGAATGCGCGCATTGTCAAAATATTCAAAATAACCGTTCAGCGCCAGTCCGGGGCGGTTGATCTCCGCACTGCAAACGGTGCGTTGCTCGCCGTCCTCCGGCATATAGATCGTTTCCAGCGACAGCTCTTTAATGATCTTTTCCAGCGTTACGGTATACAGTCTTTCCATAATGTTCACCCTTTCAGTTATATACCTATACATAGTATAGTATAGCGCATTCTTTCGCCGAAGAAAAGCCTTTTTTTGATTTTTGTGCGTCTATCCTAAAAAATTTTCAGATATCTTGAATCGCCGACAAAAATAGAGTATACTGAGGCTGTCAAAAAAGGGGGATCCGTTATGAATACTTTTTCGGTCGGTTTATTTAACGACTCCTTTCCACCGCTCATTGACGGTGTTTCCCAAACGGTCAAGAACTATGCAACGCACCTACACGACATGAACTGCAACGTCACGGTCGTCACACCGAGCTATCACGGTGTGGAGGATCACTATCCGTTTGACGTGCTGCGGTATCCGTCCGTTTCCGCCGGCGAGAAAGTCGGTTATCGCGTGGGCGTACCGTTTGATCCGCCGACATTGGTTCGGCTCCGCTCCAAAAAACTGGATCTGATGCACGTGCATTCACCGTTTGCGTCGTCGGTCTTGGTAAACGCGATCAATCACCGTCCGCGGGTGCCGGTGGTTCTGACCTACCACACACGGTTTGATCTGGATATTCAAAAGCGCGTACCCTCCGCTGCTATGCGCAAGGTGGCGATGGCCTTTTTGTTGGACAACGTCAACTCCGCCGACGAGGTGTGGGTGGTGACCGGTGCCAGCGAAAAGTTTCTCAGAGATATCGGCTATGAGGGCAGCTGCCGCGTGATGGAAAACGGAACCGATTTTGCTCGCGGGAAAGCATCCGAATCGGCAGTTGCCGCCTTACGGGAACGGTATCATCTGTACGAGGACAAGCTCGTGTTCCTGTTTGTCGGCCGTATGATGTGGTATAAAAACACGCGCTTGATTCTGGACGCCTTAGAGATTCTGCGGCAAAACGGCATGGAGTTTCACGCGTTCTTCATCGGCGAAGGCTACGATGCGCCGGACATGCAGGTCTATGCAAACGAGCACAGCTTGCAACAGCAGGTCACGTTTACGGGCGCCATTCACGACCGCGAGGAGCTGCGTGCATATTACAGCTTAAGCGATCTGTTTATATTCCCCTCCACCTACGACACCTGCGGCATTGTGGTCAAGGAGGCCGCCGCGTGCGACTGTCCCTCACTGCTGGTAGAGGGCAGCTGTGCCTCCGAGGGGGTCGTACACGGTCAGAACGGGTATCTGACCTCGGAAGATCCCGCCGCGTGTGCCGCGGTACTGATGGACGCCTGTGCCGATCGCTCGGCGCTGCGGAAATGCGGTGTCAACGCCGGAGAAACACTGTATCTGTCGTGGAAGGACGCGGTAGCCCGCGCACACGCCCGTTACGAGCAGATCCTGCGCGAATATTAAAAATTTTCAACAACCCCTTGACAACCGACGGAATTTGCGTTAAGATAAATTCCGTTCTATGGGCTCGTAGCTCAGCTGGGAGAGCGCACGGTTCGCATCCGTGAGGTTCGA
>CAYZXC010000163.1:0-2382 GCA_964482275.1 uncultured Eubacteriales bacterium | reverse complement strand
GGGCGGCAGCACTGCGGCGTTGATCGAGGATACGGACGTGTATTACTTCGCGGCATCTCTAGTCAATTTCAAGACCAAGGCGAAAATGGAAACCAAGTACATTGCCAGAGCGTATGCGATCTTCACCGACGCTGCCGGGAACGAATTTATCGTGTACGGTGAGCCGATCGGTGATCAAAAGTATAGCGTTTCGGTGTACGATGTTGCCGATAGGTACTATAACGACGCTGAACTCAAATCTCAGTTGACCGAGGATGAACTCAAGTACGTGGAGGATGTGTTGGCGACGCAGAATACGACGCTGAACAACACGGCATACAAGCTGGAAAAAGAGGGCAAACTGAACGTCGCTTACCTTGGCGGTTCGGTCACCTACGGCACTAACTCTTTCAAGGGAAACAGAGAGTCCGGCTATAAAGAGTCTGAACTCTCTTGGCGCGCCTTGACCACCGCGTGGCTGAACGAGCGGTATTCGGAGGCTGATATCACCGAGGTCAGCGCCGCCATCGGCGGTACCGGCACGATCTTCGGTGCACACCGCGCCATTCAGGATCTAAAGTTGACAAGCGAAACCGAAAAGCCGGATCTGGTGTTTGTTGAATTCTCTATCAACGATAAACTGGATCAGAACAAATATGATTCTTGGTACAGCGAATCCGAAATGTCTGCCGGTTCCTATATGGAATCCATCATCAACACGATCTACGAGTATGCGCCGCAGGCGGATATCGTGATGGTGTTCACCGGAGATTACAGCACGATGTCCAGCTCAACATTTACCCAAAAAGAGGAGCACAGGAAGGTCGCCGAGGCATACGACATCCCGTACATCGATGTCGCTACCCCGCTGTGGGAGCATATGGTTGAGGAAAACGAGGGCAAGGCTCCGTATTTGGATTATGATTTGACTACTGAACAGCGGCGGGAGGCAACCGACATTTGGTGGACTTATTTCAGCGATTCGGTTCACCCGGCAACGGCGGGTTACGCCAAATACGCGGAATATATCCAAGAGGAATTGACGGCCATCTTCGATGCAAAGACGGTGATCCCGAACTCGGCGGTTGATGCGTACAAACCCGAAAATACGCTTCACACGTTGCCGGTAACGCCGCATATCGATAATCTGAAAGGTGAAACGGCAACCGGCTTTACCATCAATACATCGGGTTATATTACGGGTATTGATGAGAATGCAAAACTGACGTTCAGCTTTACCGGTACCGATCTGATGCTCTGGGTTTACGGTGCATCCAGCCAGCCGATGAAGGGCGCTGTGTCCGTGAGCGTGGATGGCGGAGAGGCTCAGTCCATCGAATATTCCGCTACGAACCATAAGGTCATACCGCTCCTGCACGGTCTGGACGACGGCACACACACCGTGACCTTGACCTTTACGCAAAATGCGGCCGGTGAGTTTTCCGTCAATCAGATCCGGCAATTCCTGATCAGTGGTGCTAAGGACAATACAGACGGCATCACGCTTGGGGAATAAGGGAGGTAACGAATGATGAAAAAAGAGTATTTGGAACCTACCATCACAGTTATCTCACTTATCGCCGATAAGAACATTGCTTCCTACACAGTTGCTTCGGACGGCGACCTCATCATCGACTCTGGCGATTTGGAATAAGGAGTGCGAAGTATGAAAAAGCTTGGTAAGTTTACTGCGTTGTGTGTGGCATTGCTGATCGTGATCGGTTGTGTGACGCTCGGCGGGTGTCGTAAGGCGGAGTCGCAAGACTCTGCCGGCACTACCACAACAGGTATTGCTTCGGACGGCGACATCATCATCGACTCTGACGATTTGGAATAAGGAGTGCTAAGTATGACAAAGCTTGGTAAATTTACTGCGTTGTGTGTGGCATTGCTGATCGTGATCGGTTGTGTGACGCTCGGCGGGTGTGGTAAGGTGGAGTCGCAAGACTCTGCCGGCACTACCACCACAGGCATGAAGGACGGTGCACAAGAAGGTGCCACTACCACAGACTTGGCGAATACGGGATCGACGACAAGCACCGGTGCCGCCGCAGACGATACGAATGACAAAAACGATCTGGACGATGTGATCGTTCAGATCGAGACCGTTGCTACAACGAGCAGCACGGCGACACAGCCTACCGCAAAGGCAGACACGACGACAAAGTCTACGGCGTCCAGCACGACAAAGTCTACGACGTCCAGCACGACAAAGTCTTCTGCTACGACGAGCAGTTCCAAGGCAAGCACCACGTACACCACGCAGGACGGCTGGCTTCCTGATGTCGGCAAAAAAACGGAATGAGATAATTCTCAATAAGAAACGATAAAACAGCCCCGATATTCCAGATGGACTGCTCCCAGTAAAATAGACACGGAAATAAAAGCCCTGTCGTAGGATAT
>CAYZXC010000162.1:0-2428 GCA_964482275.1 uncultured Eubacteriales bacterium | reverse complement strand
CATAAAAATAATGGTAGGCACTTTCGTGTCTACCATTATTTTATCACTTCAGCAAAAATGCAAGAGCGTTTTTTCTTATGCTTTTCTCAGGCGTGTCGCTAACACTTTATCGGGAGTGACATACACGGTACGGTTGGTTTCATAGATCACCATACCGGGTTTGGCTCCCGCCGGTTTTTTGACGTACTTGATCTGCGTATAATCTACCGGCACCTGTGCGGAATCGGCGGCTTTGGAATGAGTAGCCGCCAAGATCGCCGCTTGCATCAGTGTTTCGTCCGGCGGGGTAACACCGTCGGTGAGGATCACCGTATGCGAACCGGCAATATTCTTGGTATGGAACCACCAGTCGCTGCCTTTGGCGGTGCGAGTGGTCAGTTTATCGTTCTGTACGTTATTGCGCCCCACCAAAATGGTAAACCCGTCGTCCGACACGAATTCGAGCGGTTTGGTCGGCGGTGGCGGTTTTTGTTTGCCGCTCTGCCGCCGCAAATAGCCGGTGCCGACGAGTTCTCCACGCAGTTCGTCCAGTTCACGCACGGTAGTAGCACGGGACAAGGCGTCAAACACGGAATCCAAATACACAAGATCCTGTTCGCCGAGTGCGATCTGTTGACCGAGTATTTCCTCAGCCGTTTTGGCTTTGCGGTACTCTTTATAATATTTTTGCGCATTCTGTGTGGCAGACAGCGCCGGATCCAACGGAACACTGACGGTGGGACACGCCTCGTCGTAATAATTGATAAGTTCCGCTTTTTCAGCACCTTTTGGGATCAGATGAATATTGGCGTTGATGAGGTCAGCATACAACCGCTTTTCATCGCGCTTGCCGGAATCGGCAAGTTCACGGCGTTGGTTACACAGCTTGCGGGAAATGCGGTCAACCGTGGTATTCAACACGCGCCAGATATCCTGTGAACGCTGTCGCATCCGCTCTGCCGCGTCCTTTTCGGCGTAAAAATCATCCAACAGTCGGGAGAAGCCGTCCACCTCTCGCCCCACCGCGGATAAGCCGTACTGCGTGATGGGCAAAAAGCTAAAATCCAACGGGGTGTGATCGGTGCGGTACAGGATGTACGGTGTGCGTTTATCGGGCGAAAGCAACGCCTGACGGATACGGTACAGCGCCCGCTCCAAACGGTGCTGCTGTGCCTCAGTGAGCGTGCCGGTATCCTCTTCCCCGTGCAGCGTTTGATACGCGATCTCACGGCACACAAGCGGTGAGAGCCCCTGCGTGCAGGAACGGATCGCGCGATCAAGCGGTGCACCGCCTTCCATAATACGAGCAGCAACCTCCTCGACGGTGTTGCCAAGCAGATCAACGCGCACCGAGTCCACCAGCGGGACAACGTAACCGATACCGGGTAAGATCGGGCGCATCGGGGACATCGTCAGATCAACGCGCTTGATGGCATCCACCACGCGGGTCTCACCGTCGATCAAAATGATGTTGCTGTACCGCCCCATCACCTCAACGGCAAGGGTCAGACGCACCATATCACCGAGCTCGTTCACAGCATCAAAATCAAAATACAATACCCGCTCTAAGCCGATCTGGCGAACAGCTACCAAGCGTGCTCCGGTCAACCGCTTACGCAAAAGCATACAGAACATCGGCGGTGACGGTGGGTTTTCGAGTGCGATCTCGGTAAAGTGAACGCGCGGCGAATTCACGCGCGCGGAGAGGTACAGTTTGAAGGTTCCGGAAAGCGAGCGCAACGCAAGCACCAGCTCCTCCTTGGAGGGCTGGTGTATTTTATCCACACGCGCGCCTTGCAGCCGCGTTTCCATTTCCTGCCGCAAACAGTGCAGGTATGCGCCGTCGATCGCCATAAATTACTCCTTCATGGTCTTATAGGGTGCTTCGCCCTTGTAAAGAATGATCTTCAAATTCGGGAAGGCATCGTGAAGCCACTCGCAAAAGCGGTCGGTGATCACGATCTCGGTGGCGTAATGACCGCCGTCCACCAGTGTTTTGACACACGGAACCGACAGCCATTGATTGTGCTTGACCTCGCCGGTGAGGGCGGCATCCGTCGTATCCAGCAAAGACAACACCAGATCGGCTCCGCCGCCGCCGCACAGTGCCACCGTACGGATCATATCGGTGCCTGCTTTCACGCGCACCGCGGTATCCAGGCACTGTGCCACATAGGTTGCGAACACGTCCGCCGTCATAGAGGCGGGCAGTTTGCCGATGCGGCTCATGCCGTCGGGAGCGATCTCTATATCTGACAACCCCAACTTTTCGCACAGGCAGTCGTTGACACCGCCTTTCGCTTTATCGGCATTGGTGTGCATTGAGATAACGGATACGCCCGCGCTCGCCAAGCGATACACAAGGCTATCTGCCGTCACGGTCTTGAGGGGATCAAAGATCACGGGATGGTGAGTAACGATCAGTTCGGCGTGAGCTTCTGTTGCGCGA
>CAYZXC010000161.1:0-2431 GCA_964482275.1 uncultured Eubacteriales bacterium | reverse complement strand
GATTTCAGCGAAGCCGCGTTCAACGATATGGAAAACGCGATCGAAACCACCGAAACCGAGGAGACCGACGACGGCTCCGGTGCGGACGGTGTGACTACCGACGACCCGGTTAAGGTGTATCTCAAGGAGATCGGCCGCGTTCCGCTGCTGTCGCCCGAAGAGGAGATCGAGCTGTCCATCAAGATCGCCGAAGGTGATGACTACGCGAAAAAACGCCTGTCCGAAGCCAACCTCCGTCTGGTCGTCAGCATTGCCAAACGCTACGTCGGCCGCGGTATGCAGTTTTTGGATCTGATCCAGGAGGGTAACCTCGGTCTGATCAAGGCGGTCGAGAAATTCGATTACACCAAGGGCTTTAAGTTCTCCACCTATGCGACATGGTGGATCCGTCAGGCGATCACGCGCGCCATTGCGGATCAGGCGCGTACCATCCGCATTCCGGTGCATATGGTGGAAACCATCAATAAAGTGAAAAAGGTCTCCAGTCAACTGTTGCACAAGAACGGTCACGAGCCGACCGCGGAGGAGATTGCGGAGGAACTGGATATGCCGGCGGAAAAGGTGCGCGAGATCATGCGCGTTGCACAGGAGCCGGTATCACTGGAAACCCCGATCGGTGAGGAAGAGGACAGCCACTTAGGTGATTTCATTCCCGACGATGAAGCCCCCGCACCGGCGGATGCGGCGTCCCGTATGCTGCTCCGCGAGCAGCTGCGCGACGTGCTCGGCACCCTCACCAAGCGCGAGGCGCGCGTGCTGTCGTTGCGCTTTGGCCTGGAGGACGGTCGTCCGCGCACACTGGAGGAGGTCGGCAAGGAATTTGATGTCACGCGTGAGCGTATCCGTCAGATCGAGGCAAAGGCGCTGCGCAAGCTGCGTCATCCCAGCCGCAGTAAGAAATTAAAGGATTTCTTAGACTGATAAATTTCCAAAAAGTCTTGACAACAGCCGTTTTTGTGGTAGAATAAAGTTCGTGCCGTAAGAACGGCTGTCATCCGGGCCTTTAGCTCAGTTGGTTAGAGCAACCGGCTCATAACCGGTTGGTCCCGGGTTCGAGTCCCTGAAGGCCCACCAAACAAACACGGTGTAGGGGAGCGATCTCCTACACCTGCATAAAGGGGCATAGCTCAGTTGGTAGAGCAGCGGTCTCCAAAACCGCGTGCCGAGGGTTCAAGTCCTTCTGCCCCTGCCACAGATAGTCCGAAAATCCTTTGTTTTCAAGGGTTTTCGGACTATCCTTATTTTCTCACCATTTTTGATTTTGCTCTTATCGTTCCTATTTTTCCTTGGTTTTGGGGTGTTTTTGTGGCAGAATTTGTGGCGGTTTTATGGCAATTAAGGCACTAAAAAAGGCACCCCAATGGGTGCCGAGTTGCTTATATGGCAAAATTATTCACACGACTTTGTTTATATTTCCTTTCCAAATGTATATAGATTTGGGCGGTGAAACTGACCGATTTGTGTCGCAACATCTCGGACACAAACTTGGTATCGCCGTTTGTTAACTCATACAATTTGGATGCACAGGTGTGGCGGAGAGTGTGCAGACCCGTCTGCTCAATCTTTGCCAATCTCAATAGATTGTAAAACCGCTTTTCCAATGCCCGTGGCTCAATGGGTTTATCACCATTG
Organism: uncultured Eubacteriales bacterium; assembly: GCA_964482275.1. GTDB lineage: Bacteria > Bacillota > Clostridia > Oscillospirales > Acutalibacteraceae > RGIG3009. The sequence goes on along the minus strand of CAYZXC010000161.1, from coordinate 799 downwards.
TGAATTATGTACCCGTTGTACCCTTTGGGCTCTTGTGCCTGTAACCGTCGTATAATATCAACTGCTTTTTGGTTGATGTCTAATATCGCCATACTTGATTTTGTTTTGGTACTGCCCTCTTTGACAGACCGTTTTCCTGTTGCTTTTCCATCGCTGTCCCTTTCTTTTGCGGAGGTAACATTTTCTCTTATAAACACAGTCCGTTTATTGTAGTCAAAATCGCTGTATTTGAGTGCTAATGCCTCTCCTGCCCGTAATCCTGTATTGAGCATAAAAACAAAAAATTCCGCTTGTTTTAGGCACGGTTTGCCGTTGTTAAAGGTCGCCACAGCGGCAACTTGCAGTCGGGATATTTCCGCATCGGTAAAGAAATGAATGTCAACTTGGTCCTCACACTTGAGGGTAGAGTCAGCAATTTTTTGTTCCTCTTCCGTTAAGGTCTCATTGTTATCTGCCCTTAATCGCAGAACATCCCTTTTTTGACGGAATTGTGCTTGTTGCTCGGCAACATACTCTTTCTTATACATTTTGACTTGTTGCACAGGGTTTCGGGGAATAATACCGCCTAAGAATTGATGTTGAAAAAACTCATTCAAAAAACGATATATCTTTAACAGTGTTGAATAACTGTACCCTTTATCAAGGTTGTATTTCATAATTGCTTTTATATCCTTGTTGTCAATGTCTATCAGTTTATAATGCCGTAGTTTCTCAACAGCAGGCATTATTTGATGGATTAGAATACCCTCCAACCTATCAAAGGATGTACCCTTTACGGTGCCATATTTCTCGCCGTATA
>CAYZXC010000160.1:0-2440 GCA_964482275.1 uncultured Eubacteriales bacterium | reverse complement strand
GTTTGCTGATTTTCTTTTGCATTTGCCTTTTCCTCCTTGACAGTTTTCATACCTGTTCACTATTATATATGATAAATTATTTTTTTGCAATGGTAAACTGCGACTTTGTCAGAAATTTGTCAAACTTTTTTTGAATGACAGAGAAAAACGGAAAAATGTTTGACAAAATTAGGGCAAATCACTATAATTCAACTGTTTTGGAGGTGGCAATATGAATGATCCGTATCGTTTAACACGCCGATGCTGTTATCTCGGCATTATGATACAAGCGTTGATCTTAAACGTCACACCGCTGTTTTTTGTGACACTGCGTGATCAGTTTTCCATCTCCTTCGAAAAGATCGGTCGTTTGGTTTTGATAACCTTTTTAGTGCAGCTGCTTGTCGATTTTTTGGCGGTATATGTTGCCGATGCACTTGGTCATCGCCGTTGTATGATTGTTGCGGAATTGTGCGCGGCAAGCGGTTTGATGCTGTTCGGTATTTTGCCGAACGTGTTGCCGGATGCCTATGTCGGTATGGTGATGGCGGCTATTGTGTATTCGATCGGTGCAGGACTTTCTGAGGTGATGATCAGCCCGATCGTCGATGCGCTTTCCACAGAACACAAAGCGTCGTCTATGACCCTGCTCCACGCTTTCTATCCCATCGGTCAGGTGTTGGCGGTATTGGTAACAACGGTAGCGGTCGTGCTTTTTGGTGAAGGGTATTGGCCGTGGATACTGATGGCTTGGGCGATCGTGCCGCTTGTGAATCTGACGTTGGTTTCGCGTGTCCCGTTTCCGCCAATGCTGAAGGGTGAGGAAAAAACACCGCTCGGCCGGTTATTAAAGAAACCGTATTTTTGGCTGATGATGGCACTGATGGTATGTGCCGGTTCATCGGAAATGGCGATGTCTCAGTGGGCGTCCTTGTTTGCCGAAGAGGGCTTGGGTGTGTCCAAGCTGTTAGGGGATCTGCTCGGACCGTGCCTGTTTGCCGTGTGCATGGGTATTGGACGTATTTGGCACGGCAACAGCGGTGACCGTATCCCGATGCGTCCGCTGCTGATCGTGTGCAGCATTGCCACCGTACTTTGTTATGCGTTAGCAGTCTTTGCTTCGGTGCCGTTGCTCGCTTTGCTCGGCTGCGCGCTGTGCGGTCTTGCGACCAGTTTGATGTGGCCCGGTGTGTTGGGCGTGGCATCCGCGCACTTCCCGAAAGGCGGTACGACACTGTTTGCGCTACTGGCGCTCGGCGGCGACATCGGTTGTTCGCTTGGCCCGTGGATCACGGGGATGGTCGCTGATCTGACACCGCACGGCATCAAAGCAGGACTCATTGCGGCGGCGGCTTTTCCGCTTGCTATGGTTTTCCTTTTAACAGTACAACGACGCAGAAAAGCGGCAGAGGAATGATCCTCTGCCGCTTTTGTCTGCATATCTACGCTTTGAGCATGTTTTCAACGACCTTGCGCAACGTTTCGGCAACTGCATCGGCTTCGTCGGGAGTAGCACCGGTCGCGGTGACGTAGCCCTTGATCTTCGGTTCGGTGCCGGACGGGCGTACGATCACGCTTGCGTGGTTTTGAAGCTCAAACACCAACACGTTGGCGCGGGGGAGATACAGCGTTTCGACCGCGCCGTCTGCCGTTTTGCGTTCGGCACTTAAGTAATCCGCCGCCGCGAGGACTTTGAGACCGCCGATCTCTTTGGGCGGGGTGGAACGCAGCTTCTGCATGATACCGTCCATTGCGATCATACCCTTGGCGCCCTCAAACTGTACGTTGACAAGTAAGTGTCTATAGGCACCGTGCTCGTGATACAGCAGCTGCAGAATATCCAATAAGGTAAGGCCGTTTGCTTTGTAATAGGCGGCCATTTCGCAGATAAGCATCGACGCGACCACCGCGTCCTTATCTCTGGCGTGGGTGCCGGCAAGACAGCCGTAGCTTTCCTCAAAGCCGAACTGGAAGCGTTCAGGTCTTCCCGCCTGCTCCATTTCCACGATCTGCTCACCGATGTACTTAAATCCGGTCAGCACATTGCGCATCTCACAGCCGAATTTCTCTGCTATGCGCGTGGCAAGATCAGAGGTCACAATGGTCTTAATGACCACCGGATCTGCCGGCAGTGTGCCCTGCTCGGCACGGCAGGAAAGAATGTAGTGTAAGAGCAGACAACCGGTCTCATTGCCGGTCAGCAGCACATATTCACCGTTTTGCCGCACCGCGATCCCCACACGGTCACAGTCGGGATCGGTGGCAAGCAGCAGATCCGGCTCGACAGTTTCAGCAAGCTGTAATGCCAGTTCAAACGGTTGCCGCAGTTCGGGGTTCGGGAAAGGCGCGGTGGGGAAGTTGCCGTCCGGCAACTCCTGTTCGGGAACGACCGTTACCTGTGACAACCCGATCCGTTCCAAAATCTTGCGTACCGGTTTGTTGCCCGCACCGTTAAGCGGCG
>CAYZXC010000159.1:0-2495 GCA_964482275.1 uncultured Eubacteriales bacterium | reverse complement strand
TCATACGCGACCTCATCCACCGCGTGGACAGCACCCGAACAAATATCCAGAACGATGTTGTAACCGCCCAGCTTGTATTGATGAATCATACGAATATATCTCCTCCAAGAAAAACTGCCGCCGAGTCTCGGCGGCAGTTTTGAACCGGAAATTTTACTTGCTTTCCTTGGTGCTCTCGCACTGCTGATTGGCAATACCGCAGCTGGTCTTGCAAGCAGACTGGCAGGAAGTCTGGCACTCACCGCAGCCGCCCTTTTTAGCGCTTTCGCACAGATTACGAGTTTCAATAGTCTTGATGTGTTCCATAAAAGCAAACCTCCACAGAATTTCTTTTTTTATGTTACCATAACCCCCCTGTAAAGTCAACGGTTTCTTGCAAAAAACTACCACGTACGCACGCCCTCAATGCGGAGAAACCGTAGTGTAACAGGACTCAGACCCTGCCACACTACGGAAGCATAAAAAACCGGACGGCGGTGCCGTCCGGTTTGCGTTACCTTTAATTTCCCACGATCACCGATACGCCGTCCGGAATCGCCACGATCCGTGCGTCCTCTTTGTTGAGCAGTTGACGGGCTTTCGTCAACGCTTCGTCCACCGAATGTGCCGGTATCATGTGCATATTTTCCACGATCTCGTCCGGTGCGTTGGAAATATAGATCACGGTCGCCCGCATCAAGATCCGCAGGAAGATCTGCGACATCCACTGGTCGGGTGCAGTCTCGTTGCGGTTGCGACGGAGGAACATATCCATCGTTTTATGAATATCATCGGTGTCCGCCATCTGTCGGTAAAAATGGTCGCCGCCGGTGCCGTCGTCGGACGAGGCAAGCATAACGATCACGCCGCCCTCTTTGACGGTGGCTTCGGCAGCCGTCATCCCCTTGACCGCCTGGTAAATGTTCTGATCGAGCGGATACCCGCCGTTGGTAGTGATCACAATATCCGCCGGCACGGCCTTAACACCGCACAGGGACGACAGAAAATCGGTGCCCACCTTATGCGCCGCCTGAGGCGCGCCCGCCGTCGCGAACAGCACCTTCTTTTCGGCATTGAGCACGACGTTGACGATGAATTTCAGATTCGCCTGCTCGGCGGCCCACAGCATATCCCGATGGATCGGGTTGCCGTCCAGAATGCCGGTACGCGCGCGCGGATCGGCAATGAATTCCGAGCAATGGTTGGCAAGCACCGTGGCTCTGCCGGCAACGCCCGGCAGCACGCTCTTTCTGCCGCCCGAAAAACCGGCAAAAAAGTGCGGCTCGATAAAGCCTTCCGCGACCAACAGATCGGCATGGCACGCAATCGAATTGATCTCGCAATCGCCGCCCGACGGCAGCTTTCCAAGGTTGACAAGCTTTTCACGCTCGTCACAGTCGTGGATATAGATCTTCTCGTTCGCAACGATGTCCTCGCCGAATTTGTTTACCAGCTCCTGCTTGGTGGTGCCGCGGTGACAGCCCGTCGCAATGAGGATCGTGATATCGGCATCCGGATTCCCTTTTCGTATTTCATCCAGCATTAACGGCATGATCACCTTGCTCGGCACCGGCCGCGTGTGATCGCTCGCGATGATGACGACCGTCTGTTTTCCACGCGCCATATCACACAAACGCTCCGACCCTACCGGATTCTCCAAAGCGGTTTTGACGAGCTCGTATTCATCGGCTTTGGGTATGTATTCCTCAATGGACGAGGTCATCACGGCAGCCAATTCTTCTTCCTTGAAATCGTGGCGCACTTTTTCTTTTCCGTAGGGAAACAGCACCGTTTTCATTTCGCATCACTCCACTTAGTCTTGTAGTACCGATTGAATATGGCCATAATGCCGGGGATCAATATCAGCTGCAGCACGATGCCGAGTGCCGCATCCGCAAAGCCGCCGGTGATAAACGCACCAAAAGTAAATACCGAGCCTTTAAGCCCCAACAACACCGCCTTGCTGATTCCCCATACGATGCGGCCCGACAGCATCGCGGTTATAAGGCACACGTACAACCACCCGACGCTGTGTTGCTTTTTGGCATATAAAAGACCGATCACCAGACCGTAGGTGGCAAGCTCCAGCGCCATCCACACGGCGTTCGGATATAACGGCGGCATACCGAAGGTTACCGATCGAAAAAACGGCAGGATCAGTCCTACGGCAAAGCCGTATTTTGCCCCGCAGATCAGGCCACACAGCATAACGGGTAGGTGCATCGGCAACAGAGAATCCCCGATCTCCTTGATCTGCAAGGTGAACAGCGGAAGTACGGCTCCCAGAGCGAGAAAAACAGATGCCAAGAGCAACCGTTTAAGTTTATCATTCATACTCTTTCGCCTCCTCCTCTTAATTATACCAAATCATACTAAAAAAACAAGAGATCGTTATTGTCCGTTCGGTTGAAAAAGTTGACCTATACTGCCGTATTTTTTAATAATCGACCAACTCAATGTTTTCACAATACGGGCGGAAGAACTCCGTTTTCGCGTGAACGCTTTCATCACTTTCG
>CAYZXC010000158.1:0-2504 GCA_964482275.1 uncultured Eubacteriales bacterium | reverse complement strand
CACCTATGTGGCTCGCAAAAAGTTCAAATAAGACCGAAAGGAAAAACGCGCCGGTACCGAATGGTACCGGCGCGTTTTTTCGAACCAACCGCCACGTCTTCAGCCGTGAAGGTGTTGGAATTCTTATGCTCCCAAGCACGAGCATACGCCGCGCCGCCCTCATTCAGCGCCTTGTTCGCCGCGTCCATCGTTTCCTTGTTCGCGATACGGTCATAGCGGCTGATCTTATTATCCGTCGCCGCAAGCTCTTTGAGCCGATCGTCAAAGATATCCGCACCCTGTAAACTCCCCGCGAACGCACTCTCGCCGTCACCCTTGCGGTTCCTCACCGTGCTCTTGCCAAGCTCCGGCGTAGTGTCGGCATCTTCCGCCGTCAACCTTGCAATATCGAGCGGGTTCGCCTTAGGATTCCGCCGCCGTAGCTCCTCACGCAGCTGCTCATCGGTGAACTGCTCCATACCGGTTTGTGCCGTATATTCCGGTACAACGCCCTGGCGCTCCACCGTTTCTTCCGCTTCCAAAACAGGTGGTACGGAATATTTTGCACCATCCTGCGTATACTGGGTATTGACATCTGCACCATTTTGTGGTTCAATGTCATCAATAGAGTAGTTTCCTTTAACGTCTTGGACGTACGCCTTGCGGATCTCTTGTAGATCAGCGAGATATTGGGAGCTACTCTCTTTTTTATTTATCGCATCAATCAAGCCGTGTAGGTTTGGTATTTCACCGATTCCGGTTTTTACCATCTGCTTATTTACAAGCAATTTTTCGTTGTGATATTCCGTAGTAACTGCTTCCACATAATAAACAACATTATCGGGCCCAACTTTTACATAAACAATTCCTGGCTTTCCTCTGGCGTTTGTTTTTACGAACACCTTATCATAATTCTCTACAATATCCGGGATTCTCTTAATATCCTCATCGGTTACTGGATATTTTTCGTTTGTGTTTACGCCATGAGAATTATAAATATGCCTAATGTCGTTATCCCGCAGCGCATGAGTATATCCATTAAGATCTATTTCGTTAGCGACTTCGTTTATAAGTTTTTCTGACGGTTCAGCATATTTTTTTATGTCCTCGGTGTTTTCTTTCATAGCCGCTTTGTCAACATAATCGTCTATATCAGATTGCGTAACACCAAAGCTAAATTTCGCTGTTCCTTTTCCTGCATTAGGTTTCATTGCTTTTCTCTGCTGCAATGCCTTCTCAAACATCCGCTCCATCTGCCGCAATTCTCTTTCAATGGGCGTACCTTGATACTTGGTGAAAAGCCCCTTTACGAAATCCCAAAGGACTTGATACCATTTGCGGTTTTTCTGCGCTAATTCAGCAAGAGCGTTAACGTCGCGGAACAGCTTCTCACCGACGAAGTTCGCGAGTATCTCTTGGTTTGCCTCAAAGCCGGCATCAACACCGTGTTGGCCGAGCGGTTTTCCTGCGGCAGCATAACGGTCGATAATCTCTTTCCGCATTTCGGACTGCGTTTGCCCCTTTGATCTCAACCACTCAGCAAACGCTTGACTGCCGAAAACAAAATTCATAAAGTCATTGTACGATCCGCTCTTCTCAAGGTAATGCGTCAGCTCGTGCTTAATGACCGTCATGGGTGTGGCGGTGTTCGGATTGACGTAGATCACGCCGTTTTCGTATTTACCGTCAGCACCTATCGTCTCATCGAACACCACACGCGTTCCGGTGTTTTTCTCAAACGCCGCGATCAGCGACGAGCGCTCCTCTTCGCTCATATCCATAAAGGCACGATCAAGCGCTGAAGCACGAACGCCGATAATTCCCAAGTCACCATCAACGGGAACGGAATTTTCCGCCGATTTCTGCATATCATATGTATTGACACCATCGCCAACTTGTGGTATAGTGTTAATAGAAGGATCGCCAGCGGTGAGCCGAGCCGTCGTAGACGGGTTCGAGTCTTCTGCATTTGCAGTTTGACCCCTCGGACTACCAGCGGTTCTTTCTATTTTTTTGCCGTATTTCGATTCGAACTTATCAGCAGATACGCCAATAAGTTTCGTAACCTGCAACGAGCCTCGTTCTTTCGAAGAAACCGTAATGATATGCACATAGCCATCTGCAATTTTTTTGGCTAAGTGTATCTCAACTTTTCCGTTATACACATTGGTTCCTAATACATAGTCAAAATGATTTAGGTGATCGGGAATATTCACAAAATCGGTTTCACTTAATGGAATGTCACCTGTCTCTTTTGGATTTGCGTGCCTTTTGTATGATTCACGCAAATCATCTGCATTAAGTTCAATATAGTTGCCGTATACATCTATTCGCGGATTAACGGAAGCTATAGCATTGGCCAATCTCTCTCCCACTATTCCAAAAGCTCTTACTTCACCACTCGCACTCCCGCGTATGGCCGACAAAATAAAATCTTTGATTTCTGACAGCGTTGTTAAAACCGGATTTTTCCCGGCAGATAACATGCGCTGTTTTTTATTTCTTGTGTGAAGTAGTCAATAGTT
>CAYZXC010000157.1:0-2515 GCA_964482275.1 uncultured Eubacteriales bacterium | reverse complement strand
ATGCCGGAGATCGAGCCGTATCGCGCGGTATTGCTGACCGAATCGTATCAGCAGACGGAGGGGGAACCGATCATCCTGCGCCGCGCGAAGGCGTTTGCCCATATTCTGGCGCATATTCCGATCACCATCCGCCCGCTGGAGCTCATCGTCGGTTCCAGCTCCAAGAATCCGCGCGGCGCACAGCTGTTTCCGGAATACTCGTACGAATGGCTGGAGGCAGAGTTTGATACGCTCGCCACGCGCTCCGCTGATCCGTTCTACATCTCCGAGGAGACCAAAGCCGCACTGCGCAAGGTGTTTCCGTATTGGAAAGGCAGAACGACCAGCGAGCTCGCCACCTCGTATATGGTGCCGGAAACCATTGCGGCGATCGAGCACAATATCTTCACGCCCGGCAACTATTTCTACAACGGCGTCGGTCACGTGACGGTGGATTACGGCAAGGTGCTGAAGATCGGCTACCGCGGCATCGCGGAGGAGGCGCGTGCGGCGCTGAAGCAGCTGCACGTCACCGATGCAGATTACGCGAAACGCCATCATTTCCTCAACGCCGTGCTCATCACCTGCGACGCGGTCGAGCTGTACGCGAATCGCTACGCGGAGCTGGCGCGCTCACAGGCCGCCGCCTGTGCAGACGACGTGCGCAAAGCGGAGCTGCTGAAGATCGCCGAGAACTGCTCTCGCGTGCCCGCGCACGGTGCCACCTCGTTCTACGAGGCGTGCCAGTCGTTCTGGTTCGCGCAGATGCTCATTCAGATCGAATCCAGCGGTCACTCCATCTCTCCCGGCCGTTTCGACCAATATATGTATCCTTATTTAAAGGCGGATCTCGACAAGGGTGTCATCACCCGCGAACAGGCACAGGAATACGTGGACTGCGTCTGGGTCAAGCTCAACGACCTCGGCAAGGTTCGCGACCTCGCCTCCGCCGAAGGCTTTGCCGGGTACAGTATGTTCCAGAACCTGTGCGCCGGCGGTCAGGACAAGGACGGCAAGGACGCCACCAACGATATGTCGTATATGTGCATCAACGCCACCCTGCACGTGCTGCTCCCGCAGCCGTCGTTCTCGGTGCGCGTGTGGAACGGCTCGCCGCACGAATTTATGATCCGTGCCGCCGAGATCACCCGCACCGGCATCGGCTTGCCCGCCTATTACAACGACGAGGTCATCGTCCCCGCACTCCAAAACCGCGGTCTGACACTGCAGGATGCGCGTGACTACAACATCATCGGCTGTGTCGAGCCGCAGAAATCCGGCAAGACCGACGGTTGGCACGACGCCGCATTCTTTAATATGTGCCGTCCGCTGGAGCTGACCTTCTCAAACGGCGTGGATAAGGGCTTCCAGGTCGGCCCGCAGACCGGCGACGTCGCCTCGATGAAGACCTTTGACGAGTTCTACGACGCCTACAAGAAGCAGATGGAATATTTCATCGAGCTGATGGTCAACGCCGACAACGCGATCGACCAGGCGCATATGGAGCGTTGCCCGCTGCCGTTCCTCTCCTCGATGCTGGAGGATTGCATCGGCCGCGGCAAGAGCGCCCAAGAGGGCGGCTGTGTCTACAACTTCACCGGCCCGCAGGGCTTTGGTATCGCGAACGTTGCCGACGCACTGACCGCCGTGAAGGAGCTCGTCTTTAACGAAAACTATATCACACTGGCAGACTTCCGCCGGGCACTCGAAAACAACTACGGCAAGGATATGGATCCCAAGCAGGCCGAGAAGCTCACCAAGCAGGTCGTCAAGAGTATGGTGGACAGCGGCCGCACGCTGACACCCGACGACGTCAAAGCGGTGTATCTGACCGTCGCTCAGAACCCCTGCTCCGACGAGCAGAAAGCGCGGTATCAGCAGTTGCTTGATCGCATCAGCACGTTGCCGAAATTCGGCAACGACGACCGCGCGATCGACGAGTTTGCCCGCGACGTCGCCTACACCTACACCCGCCCGGTCGAACGGTATCGCAACCCGCGCGGCGGCGTGTATCAGGCAGGTCTGTACCCCGTATCCGCCAACGTGCCGCTCGGCGCGCAGACCGGTGCAACACCGGACGGCCGCTTAGCCTTTACGCCGGTAGCGGACGGCGTATCCCCCGCCGCAGGCCGCGACGTCAACGGCCCGACGGCGGCGGCGAACTCGGTCGCCAGATTGGACCACTATATTGCCTCCAACGGCACCCTGTTCAATATGAAATTTCATCCCAGCGCCTTGGCAGGCCGCAGCGGCCTGGAAAGCTTCGTGGCGCTGGTGCGCGGCTACTTCGATCAGAAAGGCAGCCACGTTCAGTTCAACGTCGTCAGCCGCGAGACACTGCGTGACGCACAGAAGCATCCGGAAAACTACCGCTCCCTGGTGGTGCGCGTTGCCGGCTACAGCGCTCTGTTTACCACGCTGTCCCGCTCGCTGCAGGACGATATCATCAATCGCACCGAACAAGGAGGGTTTTAATGGACGCCTCGTTGTTATCGGTGACCGGCAGGATCTTCGATATTCAGCGATTTTCCACGCA
>CAYZXC010000156.1:0-2530 GCA_964482275.1 uncultured Eubacteriales bacterium | reverse complement strand
CTTAAGTTTGGTGGTGAGCGTTTGCGAGCGCTGCCTGTGGCAGATACAGCGAGCAAAAAGCTCTGTGCCGCGGTCGAAATTTGCCGAGCGATAGCGAGGTGGCAAATTTCGGGCACCGCAAACGGAAGCTGCGTAGCAGCGCAACAAGAAGAAGTTGCGTACTAAAGGTTTGCACAATTTCATATCGAGATGTGGCTCAGTTTGGTAGAGCGCTGCGTTCGGGACGCAGAGGCCGCAGGTTCGAATCCTGTCATCTCGACCAAAAACAGAGGTGGGCAAAAGTGCCTGCCTCTGTTTTTTTGTACCGTAAAGAGAGATGACAGGATTCGAAAGGCCGTAAAGAAAACGCCACGGTGTGGCGTTTTCAGGCCGTAGCGTTGCACCGCCCTGACGGGCTGTAGCGAAACTCAAAGACGAGCTCAAACTGGCGCACTGTACGGTATCCTGTCATCTCGACCAAAAACAGAGGTAGGCAAAAGTGCCTGCCTCTGTTTTTTGTACCGTAAAGAGAGATGACAGGATTCGAAAGGCCGTGGGAGTACTTTTTGGGGTTTTGAATGAGACCTGCGGAAACTGCCTATCCTACTGATACAAAACAAGACGCGGAGGATAGGCTATGTGTGGGATCGTGGGATATGTCGGGGCGGGACAGGCGGCACCGATCTTATTGGAAGGGCTTTTGAAGCTGGAATACCGTGGGTACGATTCGGCGGGGATCGCTACGATGAACGAGGGGCAGATCTGCATCAGTAAAGTGACGGGGCGGATCACGAATTTGTGCGAGAAAACCGAGGGCGGCAGGCTGACACCGGGGACGATCGGGATCGGGCACACGCGGTGGGCGACACACGGCGCGCCGACGGATACGAACGCGCACCCGCACGTCAGCAACGACGGGCGGTTCGCGGTGGTGCATAACGGGATCATTGAAAATTACCTCGTATTGCGCGAGGAATTGACCAAAAAGGGATATCATTTTGAAAGTGATACCGATACCGAGGTCATCGTACATCTTCTGGAACGGTACTATACCGGTGACGTCAAGCAGGCGGTTATGAAAGCGGTGTCAAGACTGCAGGGCTCGTATGCTCTGGGGGTCGTGTGCGCCGACGAGCCGCAGGCGGTATTTGTCGCGCGGGAGGCAAGCCCACTGATCCTCGGCGTGGGAAGCGGGGAAAACTATTTCGCCTCGGACGTGACGGCACTGGTGCCGTATACGCGCAACGTAATGGTTCTGGATGATGGCGAATTCGCTCGGTTGACAGCGGATGGCGTGACGGTGTTTAACGGTGCCGGACGCCCCCTGGATAAGCCGATACAGCACATCACCTGGGATATTCAAGCCGCCGAAAAGGACGGATTTGACCACTTTATGCTCAAGGAGATCTTCGAACAGCCGGCGGCGGTCAAGGCGACACTCGCACCGCGTATCCAAAACGGCGATATCGTGCTCGACGATATCGAATTGGACGCGCGGGACGTTCGCCGGATCGTCATTACCGCCTGCGGCTCGGCGTATTACGCGGGCTGTGCGGGAAAATACGCGATCGAGAAGCTGTGTCGGATTCCGGTGCAGGTAGAACTGGCAAGTGAGCTGCGATACAGCGACCCGCTGATCGATGAACACACCTTGCTCATCGTGTTGTCGCAATCCGGCGAGACGGCCGACACCATCGCCGCGATGAAGGAGGTCAAGGCGCGCGGCGCCAAAACGCTCGGCATTGTGAACGTGGTGGGCAGTACGGTGGCGAAGCTTTCGGATCATACCGTGTATACGTGGGCGGGGCCGGAGATCGCGGTGGCAACGACGAAGGGGTATACCACGCAACTGGCGGTGCTGTATCTGGTGGCGCTGTATATGGCCAAACGACTCGGCACGGTCACGTCAGACGAATTCGCGCGATTGCTCGGCGCACTGGAGCTGTTACCGAAGCGGATCCAAAACGCCTTGGATATGAATCCGTCAATACCGCGACTTGCGAAAAAATACGGCAGCGGTGATTCGATGTTCTTTATCGGGCGTAACACCGATTACGCGGTGGCTTTGGAGGGCGCTCTGAAGATGAAAGAGATCTCCTATATCCACGCAGAAAGCTATGCGGCGGGCGAGCTCAAGCACGGTACGATCGCGCTCATCGACGAGCATCAGCCGGTGGTGGCGCTGTGCTGTAACGAGTCGCTTACCGACAAGACGGTGAGCAATATGGTGGAGGTCAAGGCGAGGGGTGCCGAGGTGGTGGCGGTCGCCTTCAAGGGAGCATCCGCGCTTACGTCGATTGCCGATGATATCCTGTTCGTGCCGCGTGTGGAGCCGGTGTTTGCGCCGATGGCGGAGGTGATCCCGCTGCAACTGTTTGCCTATTATGTTGCCAAAGAAAACGGTTGTGACATCGACAAGCCCAAAAACCTCGCAAAATCAGTGACAGTGGAATAAAAACTTACAGCCCCCGTTGTGTACAACGGGAGCACCTAACCTAGTGTGACAGGATTCTAACCCTGTCATAGTTTCGCACGCCGCCTTTATCCGTGC
>CAYZXC010000155.1:0-2650 GCA_964482275.1 uncultured Eubacteriales bacterium | reverse complement strand
TGCCGCTGGAAAAGGTGTACGGTGTGGCAACGTTCTACGCGCAGTTCGCACTGTCCCCCAAGGGTGAGTACGACATTTCCGTGTGTCTCGGCACCGCCTGCTACGTTAAAGGCGCGGGTGACGTATTCGACAAGCTCAAGGAGCTGCTCGGAATCGACGCTGACGAATGCACGGCTGACGGTAAATATTCCCTGTCTGCTTGCCGCTGCATCGGTGCTTGCGGTCTGGCTCCGGTTCTCACCGTCAACAGCGATGTGTACGGTAACCTGACGGCCGACGATGTGCCCGGCATTCTGGAAAAGTACGGCAAATAAATCATGCGTGAGCTATCGCTGAATGTTCTGGATATCGCTCAGAACTCTATTGTTGCCGGTGCTACGCTGATCGAGCTTCTGGTGAACGAGGATACGGTAAACGACCGTTTAACTCTCGTGATCGCGGATAACGGCCGCGGCATGACGCCGGAGCAGTTAGAACAGGTGCGCGATCCGTTTTACACAACCCGCACGACCCGCAAGGTCGGCATGGGGGTCCCCCTATTCCGCATGGCGGCGGAAATGGCAGGCGGCGAGCTTGTCATCCGCTCAACCGTCGGTGAGGGTACAACGGTCACGGCAACCTTCGGTCTGACACATATCGACCGCATGCCTCTCGGCGACATGGTCGGTACGGTGTCCACCTTGATCCGGTTAAATCCGCATCTGGATTTTGTGTACCGACACGAGGTGGATGAAAAGTTGTTTGAGCTGGATACACGCGTGTTGCGTGAGGTGCTGGACGGCGTCCCGTTATCAGAGCCGGATGTGATGGAGTGGATCGACGGTAACATGGCGGAGGGATTGCTTCCGCTGAACAGTCAAGCGTAAAGTATTTGAGTAGTAAATAGGAGGTTTTGTTATGAAATCCATTGCTGAATTGCAAGCTATCCGGGATAAAGCCCGTGAAAAGATCGCGATGCGTGAGGGTTCTCATGAGGGTACCCGTATCGTCGTCGGTATGGCAACCTGCGGTATCGCTGCCGGTGCCCGTCCGGTGTTGAACGCGTTCGTGGAAGAGATCGCCAAGCGCGGCCTGCAGAATGTGACCGTCGTACAGACCGGTTGCATCGGTATGTGCCAGTTTGAGCCGATCGTGGAAGTCATCGCACCCGGCAAAGAGAAGGTCACCTACGGTTTGATGAACCCCGAAAAGGCGGTTCGCGTTGTGACCGATCACATTGTCAACGGCAATCCGGTTGCGGAGTTCACCGTTGCCAAATTGATGAAGTAAGGCAGGAGGGAAAAGAATGTATCGTTCTCATGTATTGGTTTGCGGCGGTACCGGCTGTACCTCCTCTCACAGCCAGGAGATCATTGATGCCCTGGAAAAGGAGATTGCCGCAAACGATTTAACGGAAGAAATTAAAGTCGTACGTACCGGTTGTTTTGGTCTGTGCGCACTCGGTCCGATCATGATCGTGTATCCGGAAGGTTGCTTCTACTCTCGCGTGAAGGTGGAAGATATCCCCGAAATCGTATCCGAGCATCTGCTCAAGGGTCGTATCGTGACCCGTTTGCTGTACGATGAGACCGTCGAAGAAGACGGCATCAAGGCTCTGAACGAAACCGATTTCTACAAGAAACAGGTTCGTGTAGCACTGCGTAACTGCGGTGTTATCAACCCCGAGTCCCTGGATGAGTACATCGCGAGCGACGGTTACCAGGCACTGGCGAAGTGCGTGACCGAGTACACCCCCGAACAGGTCATCCAGATCGTGACCGATTCCGGTCTGCGCGGCCGCGGCGGCGGTGGCTTCCCCACCGGTCGCAAATGGGCGTTGACTGCTCCCAACAAGGCACCGCAGAAATATGTTGTCTGTAACGCTGACGAAGGCGATCCGGGTGCGTTCATGGACCGTTCTGTTCTGGAAGGTGACCCGCACTGCCTGATCGAGGCTATGGCGATCGCCGGTTACGCGATCGGCGCGACGATGGGTTATGTGTACGTCCGTGCGGAGTATCCGATCGCTGTCCGCCGTCTGCAGATCGCTATCGACGAGGCGCGTGAAGCCGGTCTGTTGGGTAAGGATATCTTCGGCTCCGGCTTTGACTTCGATATGGAGATCCGTCTGGGCGCCGGCGCGTTCGTGTGCGGCGAGGAAACCGCTCTGATGACCTCTATCGAGGGTAACCGCGGCGAGCCCCGTCCGCGTCCGCCGTATCCGGCTGTCAAGGGCTTGTACGGCTGCCCCACCGTTGAAAACAACGTGGAGACCTTTGCGAACATTCCGCAGATCATCTTAAAGGGTGCGGAGTGGTTTGCTTCGATGGGTACCGAGAAATCCAAGGGTACCAAAGTGTTCGCGCTTGGCGGTAAGATCAAGCACACCGGCCTGGTCGAGATCCCAATGGGCACCACCCTGCGCGAGATCGTCGAAGAGATCGGCGGCGGTATCCCGAACGGCAAGACCTTCAAAGCGGCTCAGACCGGCGGCCCGTCCGGCGGTTGTATCCCCGCTTCCCTGATCGACACACCCGTTGACTACGACAACCTGATTGCGATCGGTTGTATGATGGGTTCCGGCGGTCTGATCGTTATGGACGAAGACACCTGTATGGTGGATATGGCGAAATTCTTCCTGGAATTCACCGTTGAAGAATCCTGCGGTAAA
>CAYZXC010000154.1:0-2697 GCA_964482275.1 uncultured Eubacteriales bacterium | reverse complement strand
CTTGCTCGAAAGGTTCTTGACGAATATCCAAGAAATTTTCAATGGATGTTAAATCTTGCATATCCTCTCGTTCAATACGAAGCGACAGAAGAACAAAAAGCATACAGTCGTGAACATAAATTTGTTGAAGAAGCAACTACGCTATGTGAAAGAATTCTTGAAGATTGCACCGAGGAATCAATGCGTCAAAATGCAATAAATATTTTATGTTACAACTACCCCCGGCTTGGTAGAACAGAAGATGCACTCAGACTTGCTAATCAAATGCCCGAAATGTTATTATCTAAAGAACCGTTGCTTTTTCACATCTATACAGGTGAAGAAAAAATAGAACAAGCTCAGAAGAATCTATTAAGTATGATAGATATGTCAGCAGGTCTTATCTGGGTGCTTACATCAAACGACTTAATGGGAGAAGAACTATCAATTGAAGATAAGATTAAATTTATTAAAACCGCAATAAAACTCTATCAACTTGTGCTTGACGGAGATGAAAATTGTTTATTTTATAATTGTCGGTTATGCAGATATTATGAAAAATTAGCAAGTCTTTATTGCTTGCTCGGTGATGAAACAACAGCATTAGAAAATCTAAAACTCGCCGAAAAGACCGCAAAATCATATGATAAATGCGAAAACTTAGGTGAAGAAAAATACACCTCTTTATTTGCTAATCGTCAGACATTCAATCCCAAAACTGTGGGGAAAAATTGGGAAGGTACAGAAAGTCAAATGCTTATCAGTTGTTTGGGAAATAAATGCTATGATAAATTGCGAGATAACAAGGAATTTATCGAAATACAAAAAAGATTAGAAAACTAACAAATTCCACCTAGCCAACCTCTGAAAGCCGGAAGGCAGTTCTGTGCGTTGACCTGTGGCGGTGCAAGTAGGGGAGGGGCTTGCTCCTCCCGCTGTGACGAAATTGCAGGGCGGCAGGACCAAGGCCCTGCCCTACACAAGGGATACACATAGGAGCGTGCCATCACAGCGATGTGGATGGATCTACGTCCAACAGTTACACGCAAAGAAGGCGCGGTATGCAGTTGCATACCGCGCCTTCTTTTACGGTTCGTAGTGTTCAAAAATGGGAAGGTAACCCTCGGCGAGGGCGGTTTCGTGCTGTTCTATATCGGTGAGCGTCCACACGACCCCTTGCACGCGCCACAATTTGCGTGCAAGCGTCACGCTCAGCTGCTTGCGGTCGGTGAATTTATACGCCACAAAATCGGGGCGGGTGAGAAGATTCGTCAGCAAGTGCGTGAGCAAAAATTTGGTAGCACCCGATAGCTTTTCACCGCTTTTCATAAAGTTTTGCGAGAGCTGACCGCGGATCACATCCGGATACCGCTTTTTGAGATGCCACAGGCAGCGGGGATCGAACGACTCGATGCAGTACGCACCGTGATAATCGCGCAGCTGCTTCATCGCGGCGTCCACCAGTGCACCGTGATTGCCGGCGGCTTTGAGTTCCACGATCAGCGGAACGTTGCCGCCGATCAGTGCGAGTACCTCGCCGAACGTCGGGATCGTTTCGGCAGTGCCGTTTAGGTGAATCTGTTTGAGATCGGCGGCGGTGAGATCCTCGATCTTGCCGTCTTTCCCCGTCATACGGACAAGGGCGTGATCGTGAAAGACGGCAAGGGTGCCATCACGCAGCAGGTGAATATCCAGTTCGATGCCGTATCCCTTATCCCGTGCCGCTTGGAACGCGGACAGCGAGTTTTCGGGACGCGTGCCGTTGTGTAAGCCCCGATGGGCAAACACGTGACCCTGCAGATCTTTTAATCCTGCGTGACCCGATCTGCCGCCGACGCTCAACACGTACAGCACGAGCAGTGCGGCGGGGATGATCCATAACAAGTTAATCATCGATATCCAGCGCCTCCAAGCCTTTTTTAGCGACGATCTTCGCGTCGCCGTGTCGGACAAAGAACATCGTCACGAACGCCAGTGCCACAAAGATCGCGGCATAGGGGAACAGCACCGTTTCGGCGATCTGATCCATCAAAAAGCCGGACAGCATGGGTGTGGCGATCTGTGCCGCCATGGAAGCGGTGTAATAGTAACCGGTGTACTTGCCGATATCACTGCCGGAGCACATCTCCACGACCATCGGGAACGAGTTGACGTTGATGGTTGCCCACGCGATACCCGCTAAAATGAACATGGCGTTCATCAGCATCGTGGGACTCTCGGAGCGCATAAAGGCCGCCACACCGAACGCGGTGGCGAGCATCACGACACCGCCTAAAATAGTCTTTTTACGGCCGATCTTGGAGGCGACCATACCGGCGGGCAGATACGCGATGATCGCGGCCGCCTGTGCGAGCAGCATCGTGGTATTGTAGTCCTTAGCCAAAATATTGGTGGCGTATACCGCGTATTTGGAGGTGACGGCGTTATAGCCGAAATACCACAGCGCGATGGAGATGAGAATGAGGATGAGCGACCGTTTTTCGCTCTTGGACAGCCCGCGCTTGACGGTGGTATCCTCCGCGTTTTCTTCAATGCCGAGCCGTACGCTGTCCTCCTGCATCTGACGGGACCACGCGGGTTCCCGCACGGTCAGCAGGAAGATGAGCAGAGCACCCAGCATAATACCCGCGATGACGGCATAATACGTGGTATAGCTCATCAGCGCGTTTTGCACGGCGGAGGTGGCGAACACCATGCCCAGCACCAACACGAGGATGC
>CAYZXC010000153.1:0-2701 GCA_964482275.1 uncultured Eubacteriales bacterium | reverse complement strand
CAAAGCGGACAAGGGCGCTTTTTACACAACGACATCACACTCCGTGATACCGTAATAGGCAAAACACTGCACGGCCGACGAATCAATGCGTTCACCGCAAACCACGATGGAAACCGCCGGCGGACAACTGACACAGGCTGAGGCAAGCACTCTGCCGACGCTGTTGTTTACCGAAACCGTTTCCCGACTTGAAAAGGCCGCCTCCCGAACAGAAAGGGCTCTGTCACACGGATGATACGGCGGTGATTGTGAAGGAATGAGGGCCTTTTTCGGAACAGACCGCATGGCCGCGTCGATCCTTTCAAGGTCGTCCGCTTCGGGGGTAAGCATTAACACCACGAAATCCGGATCAGCGAATTCGCATACGATCTTTTTCTTCGAAAGAATGTTGGAAAACTCCGTCCCTGTGTAACCGTAGGCCTTGGTTTCCAGAACGAGCTTGAGCGGCTCGTCACCGCGCAGGGAATACCCATACGCTTGTAGGTTTTCTTTCAACTGTTGCACTTTCAAAATAAACTGCGAAAGCCGCTGTGAATACCCCGCTGCCAAATACCGATTCGCCATATCCAGCGATTGCAGGATCAAATAGGAAGGACTGGTCGAGCCGAACAAGGACAGTGCGGCCTTTGCGTGATCTTTGAAAAAGGACTCGGCACGGCGGGCAATATGCAAATACGCACCGCCGGTGAGCACCGGTAACGTCTTGTGTGCCGAATCGCAACACAGATCCGCGCCCAGATCGACGGGATGTTTAGACGGTGTTAAAAATTTCAAGTATGCCCCGTGCGCATTATCCACCAACAGCAACACGCCGTGGCGGTGACAGACCTCCGACAGTGCGCAAATATCGGTCAGATTCCCTAAATAATCCGGACTGGTGACATACAAGGCGATCGGTTTGTCGGTCATCGACTGCAGGGAAGCGTCCCATTCATCCGCAGTTAACACACAGGATACATAGGACAGGTGTTGCCGGGGATACAACCACTCAACGTCAAAGTCCAACAACGCCGCCGCATCCACAAATGCTTTGTGTGCGTTTCGAACAGCTGCGATGAGCGGTTTCCGCCCCTGCGTTTTGGCATATAACGACGCAAGATACAACATCGCACGAATACACTGCGAGGAGCCTTCTGTGGAATAAAAGGTATCGCAACCGAAAAGAGAACCGGCATTGCGCTCACTCTGTAATATGATGCCGCGTGCATCATACAGGTTATCAGCACCTTCGATCTCCGTAATGTCCCGATGCTCGATTCCCAGAAAGGACGTACCTTTGTGCCCCGGCATATGCGATCGCACCGCATCGCTTTGAGCGTACTCGCGCACGAAATCACAGATCGGCGTGTTCATCATGCGTCACCCAGCGCTCTGGCGACCGCCACCATGATGGCACATTCCATGCGCTTGCGGAACAGCTTGCAGCCGTATTCGTAAATACCGGTGACCGAGCCGGTCGAATGATAGGCGTTTGCCGCACAACCGCCCGAACAGTACAGCCGTGCCCAGCAATCGCGACATTCGGGGTGGGCGTACACATTGCAGGCGGCAAATTCATTCTGGATCTCACGGTTGGTAACACCGTCAAAGATCGTACCCAGCTTGAATTTTTCCTCGCCGACGAATTGGTGACACGGGTACAGATCGCCTTGCGGGGTGACCGCCATATATTCCGTGCCGCTGCCGCAGCCGGAAATACGCTTATAGATACAGGGGCCGCCGGCCAGATCGATCATATAGTGATAGAAGGTGAAGGGGGTGCCTTCTTTATCCTTTTGAAGCATCAGCTCCGCCAGCTTTTCGTATTGCTCCAACACGATGGGCAGATCGGATTCCGTAAGCTCGGAAGGATCGCCGGAGGCACAGACCACCGGCTCCATGCTCAGTTCACGGAAGCCGAGATCCAGCATCTGCTGAATGTCCTGTAAAAAGTCGGGGTTCGCGTGCGTGAAGGTGCCGCGCATATAGTAGTTCTTTCCGCCGCGGGCTTCAACGAATTTTTGGAATTTGGGGACGATGGTATCAAAACTGCCGTTGCCCGCGTAGTCCACACGGAAACGGTCGTGAATTTCCTTTCGGCCGTCCAAGCTCAGCACGACGTTGCTGCATTCCCGATTGGCAAACTCGATCACCTCGTCATCCACCAAAACGCCGTTAGTGGTCAAGGTGAATCGGAAATTTTTGTTGTGTGCCTTTTCAATGCTGCGGGCATAGGCAACCAAGTCTTTCACCACTTGGAAATTGAGAAGGGGTTCACCGCCGAAAAAGTCCACTTCCAGATTGCGCCGTGAGCCGGAGTTCGCAACCAAAAAATCCAACGCCTGTTTGCCGACCTCAAAGCTCATAAGCGCCCGCTCACCGTGGTATTTTCCTTGGCTGGCAAAGCAGTACGAGCAATTTAAGTTGCAGCTGTGAGCAATGTGCAGGCACAACGCTTTCACGACGCCGGCGGTCTTTTCTTTTAAGCGACCCGCCATCGGCTCAAAGGTATCGGGAGTGAACAGCTTGCCCGCCTTTTGCAGACTTACCACCTGATCGTAGCACTCCGCAATGTCGTCAGCCGTGATGTCCTCGCGGTCTGCATACTTGGCAGTAAGCTCCTCCAGAACGGCGTCGCGGGAGGTATTTTCAAACAGTGCGATGATATCATACGCGACCTCATCCACCGCGTGGACAGCACCCGAACAAATATCCAGAACGA
>CAYZXC010000152.1:0-2714 GCA_964482275.1 uncultured Eubacteriales bacterium | reverse complement strand
CCGGCGGCGACGGCAAGGTCGCCATCTTCAAAAAAGGACAGGTCATCCGCACCGTCGCCGAACAGGACGCGGTCGCGGCGTTGATCGAAGAACTGGAGTCATTATGAGTCAGACAGATGTGAATCAGGTGTTTTCTGCCTACATAACCGACCGCGAGCTGCTTCGGCAGTTTGCCGGTGCCACTGTGGAGTCTCTCGAAGTCAATCGAAGAGATTCTTTTCTGCGTGCACATATCCGTATGGCGGCGTTTCAACCTTTTGAGGTGATCGTCTCGCTGGAACGCGCACTGCAGCAGGGGCTGCAGCTGAACGCGGTCGAGGTCTTACCTTTGTATCCGCAGGAAAGTCTGTCTGTGGATTGTTTTTCGACGGTTATTGAGTTTTTGCGTCGTCGTTCGGTCAGCGTCAACGGCACCTTTAACGATGCGACCTGTACCGCTACCGATGACGGTTGGCTGATTTCCCTCAACAGTGCTCGTTTGGATGTGTTGCTCTCCACACATACCGACAAAATGCTCCGTGACCTCATTGCCGAGCTGTTCGGTAAGTCGATCGCGATCGAGTTTCAAGGTGTTGACGGGGTGGACGAGCAGTACGAGGCATTGCTTCGCCAAGCCGAGGAGGAAGCGAAAGAAGCCGCTCGCCGCGTAGCAGAATATGAGAAAAAACGGGAGGAAACTGCCAAAAGCGGCGTTACCGTTAAACCGATGGCACCTGCAGATCCTACCGTTCCGCCCGCAAACGGGCTGCCGATCTATCTGGAGACCGCCCGTTCGGTGTTTGGCCCCATTCCGCAAGGCACTCCCATCCCGCTGAACCGTTTGCAGGAGGGAGATAACGCGACCGTTTGGGGTGAGGTGTTTGGATATGAGACGCGTGCGTTCAAGGAAGGCACGCGTATCCGTCACACCTTCTACATTTCGGATCGTACCAATTCGATCTCGGTGATCCTCTGGACCGATACCAGGCGGGATAAGGAAAAGCTCGAAGCGATGGAATCGGTCAAAAACGGCAGCTGTGTACTGCTCAGCGGTCTGTATGAATTTGACACCTTTGCCAAAGGCAACGTGATGGCTCCCAAATCATTGGCGCTCGTCAGCAAGTATAAGAAACAGGACACCGCCGAGGTCAAGCGCGTGGAGCTGCACCTGCATACCAAGATGTCCGCTATGGACGCCGTTTCGGACGCGGAGGCACTCATCATGCGTGCCGCCGAGTGGGGTCATCCCGCAATCGCCATTACCGATCACGGTGTGGCGCAGGCGTTCCCCGACGCGATGAAAGCGGTCGGGAAAGCCCGCAAAGCAGGTCACGATATCAAGATCCTGTACGGTATGGAAGCGTACTACATCAACGAGGAACGTTCACTCGACGAGGAGGGTGTACCGCAGCCGAGCCGCAAGGAAGCGAAGCGGTACCATCAGCTTCTGTTGGCAAAAAATCAGACAGGTCTTAAGAATCTGTATAAATTGATCTCCTTCTCGCATCTGGACAACTACTATAAGCGTCCGCGCATCAGCAAGGACAAGCTCATTGAGCTGCGCGAGGGATTGCTGATCGGCAGTGCGTGTGAACAGGGCGAGCTGTTTCAGGCGATTATTGAAAATCGGCCGTGGGACGAGCTGTGCGAGTTGGCGCGGTTTTATGATTTCCTGGAAATTCAACCCATCGGTAACAATAAATTTATGCTGCGCAACGGCATGGCCCAGAGCGAGGAACAGCTGCGTGATTTTAACCGCACGGTTCTCCGCTTAGGTGAGGAATTACAGATTCCGGTCTGTGCTACCTGTGACGTGCATTTTCTGGATCCGGAGGACGAGGTGTACCGCCGTATTTTGCAGGCGGGACAGGGCTTTGGCGATGCCGACACGCAAGCACCGCTTTATTTCCGTAC
Source organism: uncultured Eubacteriales bacterium (assembly GCA_964482275.1). Lineage (GTDB taxonomy): Bacteria > Bacillota > Clostridia > Oscillospirales > Acutalibacteraceae > RGIG3009. The sequence goes on along the minus strand of CAYZXC010000152.1, from coordinate 821 downwards.
AACGGAAGAAATGCTGGCGGAGTTTTCGTATCTGCCGCCTGAGAAGGCTTATGAGATCGTGGTGGAAAACCCGCGCCGGATCGCGGAGAGTATTGACGATCTGTTGCCGATCCCGAAGGGCAATTATCCGCCGCACATTGACGGGGCGGAGGAGCAGCTGCGTGAGATCACCTGGAACCGTGCCAAGGAGCTGTACGGCGATCCCGTGCCGCAGCTCGTTGCCGATCGCTTGGAAAAGGAACTGAATTCCATTATCAGCAACGGTTTTGCCGTTATGTATATGATCGCGCAGAAGCTGGTGCAGGATTCGGTGGAACACGGGTATCTGGTCGGCTCGCGTGGTTCGGTCGGTTCGTCGTTCGCGGCGAGCATGGCGGGAATTTCGGAGGTCAATCCACTGCCGCCGCATTATCGTTGCCCGAATTGCAAGCATTCCGAATTCATCACCGACGGCTCCTACGGCTCCGGTTTTGATCTGCCGGACAAAAATTGCCCGAAATGCGGCACGCCCTACGCCCGCGACGGTCACGAGATCCCGTTTGAGACCTTCCTTGGATTCAAGGGCGATAAGCAACCGGATATTGACTTGAACTTCGCCAGTGAATACCAGTCCAACGCTCACAAATACACGGTTGAGTTGTTTGGCAGCAGTCACGTGTTCAAGGCCGGTACGATCTCCACGGTAGCCGATAAGACCGCATACGGCTATGTTAAAAAGTATGCCGAGGAGCGGGGACTGGCACTCAGTGAAGCGGAGATCGCACGTCTGGCAACAGGCTGTACCGGTATCAAGCGTACGACCGGTCAGCATCCGGGCGGTA
>CAYZXC010000151.1:0-2732 GCA_964482275.1 uncultured Eubacteriales bacterium | reverse complement strand
ACGAGCGTGTAACGCCGATCTACTGGTGGAGCACCATTGCCATGGATCAAGAAGAAGGCTGCCGTGTGGTCGTTCCCGCTACGGAGGCGTACGTCAACCATGGTTTCGGCGCGTCGATCTATAAAACGCAGCTGCCGATGCGCGACGGCTTTGACACGACGTATGCCACCAACCATCAGGATGCCAACGACGATTTCTATAAAATCCCCGATGACAAACGCAAGTTTGAAGCGTGCATTTATAAAGATGGTTACGGCTTGATCCACTCCTCCACGCGGTTGCTTAAGGGACGCAAGATGTTCGTGTGGGGCATGAGTGAAGGCGGTCAAAACTGGCAAAAGCAACTCACCAACGAAGAAGGAAAACCGTATTTGGAGATCCAAGCGGGCCTGCGTTACACCCAGCAAGAAAGCTTCCCGTTCCCGCCCTGCTCCGCTTTGGAATGGATCGAGGCGTATACGCCGATTGAAATCGACCCTAAAGCCGTACATGGGGATTGGGACGATGCGCGCCGCAATGTGGAAAACTGGATCGATGAGAAATTGCCCGAATCCGTTTTGGACGAGATGCTCGCAAGCCGTAAGGTCGACTCCCTCAAACCGGTGGAATATTCGTATAAGGGCTATCCGTGGGGAACACTGGATAACGAACTGCGCGTTGCCATCGGTCAAAAGCCGATGTCACCGAACCTGTGCTTTGGCGAAATGGAAGAGGCGCAAATGGTTTGGTACAATTTCCTCAAAACCGGTAAGTTGGACGAGCCCGATCCGGTGAAAGCACCTGCCTCGTATATGGTTCAGGAAGAATGGTTTGATCTGCTCAAAAAAGCGGTGCGCAGTGCCGATAAAGACAACTGGTATGCGTGGTACAATATGGGACTTTGTTATTACGCAAGGCGCGAGTTCTACTTGGCAGTGGAAGCGCTCGAAAAATCCGTCGGCTTGTGTCCCAGCACGTGGGGTTACCACGCACTTGCCTGCTCGTTGTTCTCACTTGACGAGTGCGAAGAGGCCGCTGTTGCTTTGACGCAATCTGTTAAGATGAACAACAGTGACCTGAATCTTGCTAAGGAATCTATGAAACTGTGCGGCCACTTTAAGCAATATGCGGCATCGGACGAAATCTATGAGTCGCTGACTGAGGAATGCAAGCAGGATCATTACGTCATGGGTTATCACGCAGCGGCACTGGCCTATATCGGCAGACCCGCTGAGTGTAAAGAGATTCTGGAGCAGGACGGCGGTCTGTATATTATGGATATTCGCGAGGGTGACGAGACCATCACCAACGGGTATATCCGCGCCATCCAGGATCTCGCGAAACAGGAAGGTAAGGAGATCGCGGCGGAGGACGTTGTCGTACCGCAGAAGATCGACTTTAGACTATTCAATAAAAAATAATGTGCTATAAAAGGGCGTTCCCCCTCCGTGCGGGAACGCCCTTTGCAGAAAGTGAAGGAGTGTTTGCCATTATGAAAATCGATTGTCACGTCCATTCGTCAATGGAGGGTTGTGATCAACACGTCTTTATGGAAGGGTTGAAGGCGGCAGGGATGGACGGTGCGGCGATCCTGTCACCAAATCCGCTCGCCAATGCCTCTGTTCCTGCCGAGGAACGTATGGCGAACACGCTGAACATCTGCGCCGGTGAGAAAACACTGTTTCCGCTTTACTGGATCAATCCGTTGGAAGAGGGAGCACTTGAACAGGTCGATATGGCGGTAGAACGCGGTTTTCTCGGTTTTAAGATGATCTGCAGCAACTATTATCCGGGCTGTCAGCAATCAATGGATCTGCTCGAAAAGATCGCTTCTGTTGACAAACCGGTGTTGTTTCACAGCGGCATATTGTGGGACGGTATGAATTCTGCCAATTATAATCGTCCCGGAAACTTTGAAGCGTTGCTGGATATCCCAAAACTGCGTTTTTGTCTGGCACATATTTCCTGGCCGTGGTACGACGAATGTATTGCCGTGTACGGGAAATTCAATAACGCCTATTTCCGACGTCCGGATCTGAGCTGTGAGATGTTTATTGACGTGACTCCCGGCACCCCCAGAGTGTACCGTGAGGACGTGTTCCGCCGTTTGCTTTGCAGTGATTACGAGCTGCGGTATAACCTGATGTTCGGTACGGACAGCAGCACGGAACGGTATAACGTCGGCTGGTGCAACGAGTGGCAGGAGCGGGACAACGCCTTATACGAAAAATTCATTCCCGAAGATGTAGAGGATTTCAAGGAGCACGTGTATGGCAAGAATTTCTTACGCTTCCTCGGCCTGTCCGATGAAGAACCGGTAAAAAAGATCCCGATGGTGGGAGAATAACATGCAAAAAGCGAGCCACCCCAAAAGGGTGGCTCGCTTTTTGGTGAAAGAGCTGGTAAACGGTACGCAGGGAGGAGTTAGTTGAAAAAGATATATACGATGGGTTTGTGTATTACTTTGAACTCTCACAACGAGATTTGAACATCTTCTCTTGCTTGTCTGCATCCATCCCTTGAGCGTTCGGCTTTCAATGTTTTTTACTTGATAATACTTAAAAAATTGCTCTGACCAAGTAGATATACCCCATTATAATAAGTTTTTCTCTTTCGGTGTCAGGATCATCCGATAGAGAAAAGCTGCCAGCCACTCGGGTTTTTCTCGGTCTTCTTTGTTTACCCACGTTCTTACGATTTCATATGCTCCGAACAGAAGGAAACGATAGCAATAATCGGATTCTTCCTCGGGG
>CAYZXC010000150.1:0-2742 GCA_964482275.1 uncultured Eubacteriales bacterium | reverse complement strand
GGTTCGTCCCACGCCGCTGTGCTGGAGGAGCGCGACGAGCTCGGTTGGCCGGCTGACCTGTATATGGAGGGCGCCGACCAGTATCGCGGCTGGTTCCAGTCGTCGCTCTTAACCTCGGTCGCCTGCACCGGCAAAGCGCCGTACAAGGCGGTGCTGACCCACGGCTGGGTCGTGGACGGCGAGGGTAAGGCGATGCACAAATCGCTCGGCAACGCTATCTCGCCGGGTGAGGTCACCAAGGACTACGGCGCGGAGATCCTGCGCCTGTGGGTGGCGTCGCTCGACTATCGCGTGGACGTTCGCCTGTCCAAGGATATCTTGAAGCAGTTATCCGAGGCGTATCGCAAGGTGCGCAACACCGCGCGCTACATTCTCGGCAACATTCACGATTTTGATCCCAACAAGGATAGCGTATCGGACGATAAGCTGCACGATATCGACCGCTGGGCGCTGCTGCGGCTGAGCCAGGTCATTGAGCAGGTGGATGCCGCGTACAAGGAATTTGAGTTCCACGACGCGTTCCACGCCATCCATCATTTCTGCGTGGTGGATCTGTCCAACTTCTATCTGGACGTGCTCAAGGATCGCCTGTACGTCGAGGCGGCGGACAGCGTGGATCGCCGTGCCGCGCAGACGACCATGTACCGTATTTTAAACGCGCTCACGCGCTTGCTTGCGCCGATCCTGGCGTTTACGTCCGAGGAGATCTGGTCCTTCATGCCGCACGCCGAGGGTGACGATGCCCGTTCGGTGATGCTCAACGAGATGCCGAAGGCGGAAGCGGTCGCGGTGGATGCGGCGTTTGAGGAAAAATGGAACCGTATTCACGCTCTGCGTGACGACGTGCAGAAGGCGCTGGAGGCTGCCCGTACCGCAAAGGTCATCGGTGGCTCGTTGGATGCGAAGGTCACCTTGTTCTGCGAGGGCGAGGCGCTTGCCTTCGTGAAAGAGATCGAGCCGTTGCTCAAAACCGTTCTGATCGTATCACAGGTGGAGATCTGCGAGGGCGGCGTGGGCGAGTTTACCGGTGAGTTTACCGGTAAATTTACCGGCGAGTCTGCGGGACTTTCCGTGTCGGTCGCGCACGCAGACGGCGAAAAATGCTGCCGTTGCTGGGCGTACAGCGACACGGTGAAGGCCGACGGCGAAGCAGCCGGCTTGTGTGCCCGTTGCGCGGCAATACTGAACAAGTAACGTCCGGATCCGCCGATGGGCGGATATCGGCTTTCGAAGGGGGAACCGTATGTTCCAATTCACGGTACTGGCGGTCGCCGCCGCGTTGGTCAGCCTCGATCAGCTGACCAAATGGTTGGCGGTGCTCAGCCTGAAAAATGCCGGAACCACCGAGATCATCCCCAAGATCTTAGGGCTTTCCTACGTGGAAAACGAGGGCGCGGCGTTCGGCATCCTGCAAGGGCAACGCGTGTTGTTCCTGATCTTCACCGGTGTGGTGATGGCCGCGATCCTGGCGCTTTTACTGTTCGGCAAATTCCGCAAATACCAGTTGTTTAACGTCAGCGCAACGCTCATTGTGGCGGGTGGGATCGGCAATTTTATCGACCGTTTGATCCACGGCTACGTGGTGGATTTCATTGAAGTGCTGTTTTTTGATTTTCCGGTATTTAACGTGGCGGATTGCTATGTGGTCATCGGTTCGGTGCTGTTGCTCGTGTTTTTCTTCTTTATGTACGACGACAAAAAGGTCCCTGTCGCAGGCAAGACGGAGGAGCCCCATGAAGACGATTCAACTGATCGTACCAACTGAACATCGCGGGGACAGGATCGACACGGTCCTGTCCCGCTCTCTTACTATCACGCGTTCGGCGGCACAGCAGTTGCTGGAGCAGGGGCACGTGATGGCGCGTGACGGCGGAAAGCTTGCCAAAAGCACGCGGCTGTCCGGCGGCGAGGAATTGACCGTTCAGCTCCCCGATCCGGAGCCGTGTGAGGCGGTGGCGCAGGATATTCCGCTGGATATCGTGTACGAGGACAACGACTTGCTGGTGGTCAACAAGCCGAAGGGTATGGTCGTGCATCCTGCGGCGGGAAACCCCGACGGGACGCTCGTCAACGCGCTTCTCCATCACTGTCCCGATACGTTGTCGGGTATCAACGGCGTGATGCGTCCGGGTATCGTGCATCGCATTGATAAGGATACGAGCGGTCTGCTCATCGTGGCGAAAAACGATACCGCGCACCAAGGGTTGGCGGAGCAGATCAAGGAGCACAGCTTCACCCGCGTGTATGAGGCGGTGATCGTCGGTCATCTGCGCGAGCCGGAGGGAACGGTGGACGCGCCGATCGGCAGACATCCGACCAACCGCAAGAAAATGACGGTGATCGACCGCAATTCCAAGCCCGCGGTGACGCACTACAGGGTGTTGGAGGAATTTAGCGGGTATTCGCACGTGCGCCTGCAGTTGGAGACCGGCAGAACGCATCAGATCCGCGTGCACATGGCGTATCTCGGCCATCCGGTGGCGGGGGATACCGTGTACGGCGGCGCAAAGCAACCGACGGGGCTTGACGGGCAGTGCCTGCACGCCAAGGTGATCGGGTTTGTGCATCCTGTTACGGGCGAGCAGCTGCAGTTTGAAAGCGAGCTGCCGAACTACTTTGATGAATTTTTGAAAAAGATCCGCACAAGATAACAACATCCTGCGAATTGTCGGGAAAAGAATCAAAAGTTTTCCTTGACAATTCGGGATGAGTTATATATAATAGCATAGCACGATTCATTAG
>CAYZXC010000149.1:0-2748 GCA_964482275.1 uncultured Eubacteriales bacterium | reverse complement strand
TTCCTGTTCAACGTATAACGTTATTTTGTATACCAAACGGCGGGCACGCGGTTTTTACCGTGTGCCCGCCGTTTTTTCGTTTTTTTCCAAGATCACGATCAAGTCCTTGTGTCGCTCTTTGATCGAATACCCTGCCTGCATACAGTCATTTACCAAATCATCGATGGGTTGCCTAGCATCTAACACGATATAATCCGTATCGTTTTTGATACCATGATACTCAAACTCGTAAACCTCATAGCGATCTGCTAAGTGCGCTACCAAAAAAGTAGAGCAACACACCGATGCGTCTGCCGGAACCGCGTCTAACACATTTTCCATCTGGATATAGGTATCCTTTCCGCTTTCCCACGCATTACGATAATTGATACACGGAGAAAGGGCATACAACAAATAAAAGCATAAACAGTTGGCGACCGCCACCCCGATCATCACTCTTCGCAAGGACGGTTGCTGTTCATTTGCGTTGAGCGCAGAAGCATAAAGCAAAAATGCGGCTATACCGAAATGATACTGAAATCCAATATCGTACTGATATGCGTACTGTGTGAGCAGATTGATCAGAATCGGTGTCATCAAAAGCCAGCGGGAAGGCTTGTGCGTATAAAGCGGGAGAAATCCCACCGGCAAAAGCAATTGCAAAAAGTAAACGACTTTCTCCCCTGAATTTCCGTTTGTGCCGAACATCTGCGTCAATACATATCCGGGATCCACAACGGCTGTTTTTACGACGCCGAAGATACCGTCGACAGGATCCAAGATCAGGTTTTGGTATCTATCGGTCATCGGCCCACCTATCGGCGGATTCGGCGAACCGTCTGCATATACCTGCGCATAATACGCGCTGCGCACCTGCAGCATCCATAATGCTACACCAAAATATAGTACCGATAATACAAATAAAACCAAGCCGTGTTTTCTGTTCTTTCCCGACGCAATAAGATACAGTGCAAAGACGGCAATATATACGGCGGCGTCCTCTTTTACCATAAAAACCAACAACGCACACAAGTATGTCCACCAATACTTGCGACATTCGCAACTGTAAAATAACCAGAGCAGCAACGGTGTCAAGAAGCAATTCTCATGCAGATCATAATGACAACCAGTCGTCAACGCGGGATAGCAAGCGTATAGAAACGCCATGCCGATCGTACATTTTTCCGACAGACCTAACCGACGGCATAACAGCACCATCGGCACAACACCCGACGCGATCACGACCGCTTGCCCGATCTGCAATGTCATCGGCGACGGAAACGCCGCATAAAATGGCAACAGAACATAATAGATCGGAGAAATATGCACCGCAAAATGCGATAGTAGCACATCGCGTTCCGACGTGCAAAGCGGTACACCCTCTTCTTTCATATGGTAAAACATATTAACAAACAGTCCAAAATCGAAATTCGGCGAAGAAAAGGTCAGATACCGATAACAAGTCGTCAACGCGATCACGCTACCGCACAAGATGCCCAGCAAAATACTGATTCCCCAAACTGTTCGCCATCGCGGTTTCCATTCGCGTAAACCTTTCGGTTGGTTGTGAATAAACCAACCCCACAAAAGGCTGTACACCACGATCACGGCCATTAAAAAATAGAAGCGTTCTAGCGACCCTCCAAACGACAACAGCCACTGCATCACACAGAGCGTACCTCCTGCCATCAGCAACCACCGATCCGTCTCGTACGACGGCAGCAAAATACGGATAAGCGAATATGCCGCAAACAGCAACACGGTACACACTGCAACCGTCCATAGTCCAACTCCACACCCTTGCCCGGGACAATAAAAAACTGGACACTTTACCATTCCGTATACAATTGAACCGCAAAATGCGGCAAACAACCGACACAGCGTCTCCTGCACTGAAAAAAACTGTCGGCATCGCGTAAAAAATGCGACCACGTTCCTATGCACGACACCGACCCCCTTCAAATTTTGTTATGTAACAAAATGTTACATAACTATTGTAACAAAAGGTTACAATAAAGTCAAGGTGATTTTTATGAAAGGGCTGCGAATGATTCGTAAAAAGCGCAACTTGAACCAGTTGAAAGTTGCCACAGATCTCAATATATCACGCGAATCCATTTCGTACTATGAAACGGGTAAGCGCGAACCGTCGTTGGCACTACTTGTGCGCATGTCGGAGTATTTTAACGTGTCGATTCACTATCTCGTTACCGGCAAGGAGTTTGAAGAAAAATAATAGAGGGCTGTTGCTTGTTCACAAGCAACAGCCCTCTTACTTTATGTTTACAGATCCAACTTCAAATCGTTTTCTTTAATCCAACCAATTTTGCGCAGCGGCAGGCTCAACGCCCAGGTCAGTACCGCCGGCAGCACGATCGCAATCAGCACAAGTCCGATCCAATCCATTGCGGTCACGGCGGCTTTCGCGCCGCTCGCCACATCGTTCATCCAACCGGTGATAACCCCGATCGGACCGACCAAACCGCAAGTACCCATACCGCTTGATACGGCGGCACCGTTCATTTCCAGCCTAAACAAGCAAGTTGCAATCGGACCCGTAACGGCAGAGGCCACCGTCGGCGCAATCCAAATGCGCGGATTGCGCACGATGTTACCCATTTGCAGCATACTGGTACCAAGCCCCTGTGCCACCAAGCCGCCGACCTTGTTTTCGCGGTAGCTCATCACCGCAAACCCGACCATCTGCGCACAGCAGCCGGCAACCGCCGCGCCACCCGCCAAACCGGTCAGACCAAGTGCCGCACAGAT
>CAYZXC010000148.1:0-2795 GCA_964482275.1 uncultured Eubacteriales bacterium | reverse complement strand
GATCGGATGGTCAAGACCGCGGAGGTGGAGGTGCTTGAAGCCAGCACCGTCTGTCCCGGCAAATACATGGTCATTATCAGCGGTGATCTGAGCGCCGTTAAAGCGGCCGTCGATGCCGCGTCGACGCACTATCCCGACACTCTCATCGACAGCTTTGTGCTCGGCAATCCCCACGAGTCCATTTTCAGCGCGTTGTACGGATCAACCGATATCGGCAGTCCGAACGCACTCGGCGTTTTAGAAACCTTTACGGCCGCCGCGGCAATCGTTGCCGCGGACGTCGCCGCCAAAACCGCTCAGGTCGAGCTGGTGGAGCTACGCCTCGCGCGCGGTATGTGCGGTAAATCGTATTTACTGCTCACCGGCGAGATCGCGGCGGTACAGGCCGCCATCAGCAATGCACAAAAGGGCGCCGGCGACGCCGGTATGTACCTCGACAGTGCGATCATCCCCCATCCCGACGAGAAAATGTGGCGCAGCATTCTGTAAAACAGGGGCACTAAATTCCGGTAAAGGAGGTCATGGCGATGCTCGCAATTGAACGGCGAAATGCGATTCTCTCCCGATTAACGCAAGACGGAAAAGTCATTGTTGCGGACTTGAGCCGTGACTTCGGCGTAACGGAAGAGACCATTCGCCGCGATCTGGAAAAACTGGATAAGGACGGCTTAGCGAAAAAGACCTACGGCGGTGCGGTAGCCACCCAGACGATGAACACCGACCTGCCCTTCAGTGTCCGCAAGCGTGCAAACGTCGATCGTAAGCAACGCATTGCGGAGAAGATCGGTGAGATGATCCACGACGGTGATTACATTATGCTGGATGCCAGCTCCACCGCGATCTTCGTAACCAAATACATCAAATCCCGCAAAAACATTACGCTGATCACCAATTCCGTTGAGATCCTCTTAGAGCTTGCCGACAAGGAAGGCTGGAACGTCCTGTCCACCGGCGGTGCTCTGAAAGAAGGCGCACTGGCAATGGTCGGCACGACCGCGGAGAAAATGATCCGCGGCTTTCACGTGGATCTGGCGGTGTGCTCGTCCAAAGGTCTTGATATGAACATGGGCGTCACCGATTCCAACGAAAAGGATTGCCAGATCAAGCAGGCGATCTTCTCAGCCGCCAACCGCAAGGTCCTCGCAGTAGACGGCACGAAATTCGATAAGATCTCATTCGTCAAGGTGTGCGATGTCGCCGATATTGACACCGTGGTCACCGACGAAAAGCCCGATGACCGTTGGGTGGAATACCTCAAAAACAAGGACGTTGAACTGGTTTATTGACCGAAAGGATGAGAATAGTGAAAATCCTCGTACTTAACGCAGGCAGCTCGTCGCTGAAATATCAGTTGTTTGATATGGATAACGGCGCAGTGCTTGCCAAGGGCAACTGCGAACGCATCGGTGATACAAAGGGTGTCATCACTCACAAGCGTCCCGGTGCCGACGATTACAAAGCCGAACCCACGCTCCCCTCGCACGAGGCGGCGCTGGAGCTGGTACTGAGCTTGCTCACCGGTCCCGAATACGGCGTGATCACAAGCATCGACGAGATCGGTGCCGTCGGCCACCGCGTGGCACACGGCGGTGAGAAGTATAAGCAATCCACGCCTGTGGATGACGAGGTGATCGCGTATCTCGAAACCATCGTGCCGATCAACCCCCTGCACGGTCCTCCGGCGATCAGCGGTATGAAAGCCTGCCGCCGTTTGATGAAGAACACGCCGCAGGTCGGTGTGTTCGACACCTCGTTCTATTCGGGTATGGAGGATTTCCGTACCATCTATCCCATCCCCTACGAGCTGTATGAGGAAAATAAAATTCGCCGCTACGGCTTCCACGGTACCTCGCATCGGTATGTGTCCGCCAAGGCCGCCGAGGTCGTCGGCAAACCGATCGAGGAATTAAAGATCGTCACCTGCCACTTGGGTAACGGCTCGTCCATCACCGCGGTGGACGGCGGTGTCGCGATCGACACCTCAATGGGCTTCACCCCTCAGGAGGGTGTGCCGATGGGTACCCGCAGCGGCACCATTGATCCCACGGTGATCCCTTACGTTATGAAGCTTAAGAACCTCACCGCCGACGAGGTCGAGGCTCTCTTAAATAAACAGTCCGGCTTGCTCGGCGTCAGCGGTCTTTCCAACGATTGCCGCAACGTATCCGAAGCGGCTGCCAACGGCAACTACCGCGCCGGACTCGCGATCCGGATGCTCGCCAACAGCATCAAGAAATACATCGGCAGTTACGTTGCCGAGATGAACGGCATCGACGTGTTGGTGTTCACCGCCGGCATCGGCGAAAACGACGACAATATGCGCCGTTTGGTCTGTGAGAACATGACCTGCTTCGGCATTGCGATCGATGAGGACAAAAACGCCAACCTCAAAAGAGGTCAGCCGGTGGATATCAGCGCCGAGGGCGCTAAGGTACGTACGCTGGTCATCCCCACGGATGAAGAGTATATGATCGCCAAAGATACGATGAAGTTTTGCAAGGAGTGAGTGAAATGGCAGCAACAATTTCGGAAGCTGAGATCCGACAGGTCGTCAGTCAGGTATTGAACCTCATTCAGACTGCCCCCGCCACGTCGTGGGATTCCACCCAGTACGGCGGCCGTAAGCTGATCGGTATTTATGAGGATATGAACGAAGCCATCAAGGCAGCAGAAGCCGGCTACCGCGCCATTCGTTCGATGAGCGTGGAGGAACGCGAGCGCATCATCACCGAGATCCGTAAACGCACCCGCGAGGAAGCGCCGATCATGGCGGAGCTGGGTGTCGCGGAGACCGG
>CAYZXC010000147.1:0-2855 GCA_964482275.1 uncultured Eubacteriales bacterium | reverse complement strand
CTCCTCTCGCTTGTGCGTATGCCAGAGCCCGCGGTACCGACCGTATGTGCTCGTTCGGTGACTGGGTAGCACTCAGTGATGTTTGCGACGTCACCACCGCGAAAATGATCGCGCGCGAGGTGTCCGACGGCATCATCGCCCCCGGCTACGAGCCGGAAGCGTTGGAGATCCTCAAGACAAAGAGAAAAGGCAACTACAACGTTGTCAAGATCGACCCCGACTACGTTCCCGCCGAGCAAGAAACCAAACAGGTTTACGGTATCACCTTTGAACAAGGTCGCAACAACTTTAAGATCAACCGCGAGTTGCTGAACAATATGGTATCCGCGAATAAAGACCTGCCCGACAGCGCGGCGCGTGACCTCATCATCGCGCTGATCACGCTCAAATACACCCAATCCAACTCGGTCTGCTACGCGGTAGACGGTCAGGCGATCGGTGTGGGTGCCGGTCAGCAGTCGCGTATCCACTGCACGCGGCTCGCGGGCGGCAAAGCCGACACTTGGTTTTTGCGCCAGCACGAAAAAGTATTGAATCTGCCGTTTAAGGCGGACATCAAACGCCCCGACCGTGACAACGTCATCGACGGTTATATCAACAAAAACGAAGAGGATGTCTGCGCCGACGGCAACTGGCAGAAATACTTTACCGAACAGCCCGCACCGCTCACCGATGCCGAAGCGAGAGCCTATCTGGATACAATCGACGGCGTGGCGCTCGGCAGTGACGCGTTTTTCCCGTTTGACGATAACATTGAACGCGCCTACCGCAGCGGTGTGAAATACATCGCCGAGCCGGGCGGTTCTATCCGCGACGACGTCGTGATCGAATGCTGTGACAAGTACGGTATGACCCTGTCCTTCACCGGTATGCGGTTATTCCACCACTAATTTGCAAGGAGCTTCTGTATGAAAATTATGGTCGTTGGCGGCGGCGGACGCGAGCACGCCATCATCAAAAAACTGAAAGAAAGCCCGGCGGTCAGTGAGATCTACGCACTGCCCGGCAACGGCGGTATGGCAAACGACGCCACGCTGGTTCCGATCGGTGCAAAAGATATCGATGCGATCGTGGAGTTTGCGGTCAAGACCGGCATTGACTACGCGGTGGTAGCCCCCGACGATCCGTTGGTGCTCGGCGCGGTGGATGCCCTGCAGGCAAAAAACATTCCCTGCTTTGGCCCCGAGGCGAAAGCCGCGATCATTGAGGGCAGTAAGGTGTTTTCCAAAAATCTGATGAAACAGTACGGTATTCCCACTGCCGCGTATGAAGTGTTCAGTGATATGGAAGCCGCACTTTCCTATTTGGATACCGCCCCAATCCCGACGGTTATCAAAGCCGACGGCTTAGCGCTCGGCAAGGGCGTTATCATCGCGATGACGCGTGACGAAGCCAAGGATGCCGTCCGCTCGATGATGCAGGATAAGGTGTTCGGCAAGAGCGGTGACAACATCGTCATTGAAGAATTCCTCACAGGTCCGGAGGTCAGCGTGTTATCGTTCACCGACGGCGAGACGGTCGTTCCGATGATCTCCTCGATGGATCATAAGCGAGCGGGAGACAACGATACCGGCCTCAACACCGGCGGTATGGGCACTGTTGCCCCGAACCCGTACTATACGGCGGATATTGCCGAGCAGTGTATGCAGGAGATCTTTCTGCCGACCATCCGTGCGATGAAAGCCGAGGGCCGCACCTTCAAGGGTTGTCTGTATTTCGGCTTGATGCTGACTGCAAACGGCCCGAAGGTCATTGAATACAACTGTCGCTTCGGTGATCCCGAAACACAGGTCGTGTTACCGCTTTTAGAGAGCGACCTTCTCACCGTTATGCAGGCGGTGACCAACGGCACGCTGTCGGAGGTTAATGTCAAGTTCAGCGACAAGCACGCTTGCTGTGTCATCATGGCATCGGCAGGTTACCCGTCCGCATACGAGAAAGGGTATGAAATTACCGTCCCCGAAGCGATCGCCGATCAGGTCTATGTGGCGGGTGCAAAGCTTAACGACGGTAAACTGCTGACCGACGGCGGCCGCGTACTCGGCGCTACGGCTGTAGCGGGGTCGCTTGCCGACGCGATCAAGGCTTCGTATGCTCTGGTTGAGCAGATTCATTTCGATAACAAGTATTACCGCTCCGATATCGGTGCGCGTGCGATGAGGGCACAAGTGGAGGGCTAACGATGGTTTACAGAGTATTTGTTGAAAAGAAAAAAGAACTGGCGAGCGAGGCGAAAGCCCTGCTCAGTGATGCCCGCACCTTGCTCGGCATTACCGCTTTGACCGACGTGCGCGTCATCAACCGCTACGATGCGGAGAATATTACGGAAGACTTATTCGACTACGCCAAAAAGACCGTGTTTTCCGAGCCTCAGCTTGACACGGTCAGCGACACCCTGTCGGTCGACGGTGCCACCGTATTTGCAGTGGAATACCTGCCCGGTCAGTTTGACCAGCGCGCGGATTCCGCGGCGCAGTGCATTCAGATCATCTCGACCGGTGACCGGCCGTTGGTGCGCACTGCAAAAGTGTATGCCCTGTACGGCGATCTGAGCGAGCAGGAAATTGCCGAGATCAAGAAATACGTCATCAACCCGGTGGAAGCCCGCGAAGCCACGCTGGACAAGCCGGGGACCCTCCATATGGAGTATGACATACCCACCACCGTGAAAACCCTCACCGGTTTCATTGAGCTGGATCGGGACGGTCTGGATAAATTTGTAGAGGACTATTCCCTGGCAATGGATGGTGACGATATTGCCTTTTGTCAGGCGTATTTCCGCAGTGAAAAGCGGGATCCCACCATCACCGAGATCCGTATGATCGATACCTATTGGTCGGATCACTGCCGCCACA
>CAYZXC010000146.1:0-2875 GCA_964482275.1 uncultured Eubacteriales bacterium | reverse complement strand
AGTACATTTTCCGAGAAGTTGGTCATCATACCGAAGAACGCGGCAAGCCACATCCAGAACACGGCACCCGGACCGCCGATGACGATCGCGGCGGCAACACCGGCGATGTTACCGGTGCCGACCGTGGCGGCCAGTGCGGTACACAGTGCCTGGAACTGCGTAATGGTCTTCTTATCGGTCTTTTTGGTGGCGTTGCTGTCCTTCTTGAACACACTACCGATGGTCAACTTCCACCAGTGCGCGGGGTGGATGACCTGAAACCATTTGGTACAGCAGGTCATAATGATGCCGACGCCAACGAGCAGGAACACACCGTAGTTCCATACCACGCTGTTGATCGCGTCGTTGATTTTTGTGATGAACTCCATATCATCATCCTCCTGTGATAAAATAAAAGCGGACCGCACCGTGGTGCGATCCGCAAAAAGACAAAATACCCTTGTAAAGGGGGATGGTAAACTTTGTCCTTTTGCCTGAGAGATTAGCGCGTGCGCGCTTTGCACCTTCGGCACCCGTTCGAACGGGATTCTCCAAAGTTCCGTCAGCCTACAGTCCTCATCCGAAAACGGACACCTGAGAGTGTTACTCCTTCAGTAGCGGTGATCCCGCATCTCCTGTAAGCATCAACCGGATATTTAATTGAACGAACGCTATTATAAACCCTTGTGCGACAAATTGCAACCTTTTTTTATTCTTCCTGTTGATACGGCTTTGTCAGCTCCAACAACCGCGCTCCCAACGTGACGGTCATGGACAGTCCTTCGGGCACGTACTCCTCATGCTCTACCGCCCCCTCGCGGCGGCATTCGCCTGCGAGTGCCCCCTTGTCAAACGGTAATAAGAGTTTCACTTTTCGCCTGTCGGGCGGCAATACCTCGGTCAGCCGTTGCAACAGCGCGTCGACGCCTTTGCCGGTGGCGGCGCTGATACACACTGCACCGTCGCGGTCGGTCAGCGGCAACGCCGCCGGCAGATCACACTTGTTAAATACCGTTACGATCGGACGGTCGGTACAGCCGAGCTGTGTGAGCAGCTCCCGCGTGACGCTCAAGTGCTCCGCTGCGTCCTCGCTGGAACTGTCACATAAGTTGAGAATGACGTCCGCCTCGGCGGCTTCCTCCAACGTTGAGCGGAACGCATCCACCAGATGGTGAGGCAACCGCCGTACCAGCCCCACCGTGTCGATAAGCAGGACGGTGCGCCCATCCGGCAGTTTGAGTGCTCTGGCAGTGGTATCCAGCGTCGCAAACAATTTATCCTCGGCAAGCACCCCGGCATCGGTCAAACGGTTCATCAAGGTGGATTTTCCCGCGTTGGTGTACCCGACGATCGCCACCGTTTGCACGTTGTCTTTGCGACGGCGGTCACGCCGTTGGATGCGTTGCTGCTCTACCGCCTGTAGCTGAGTCCGCAACGATTGGATGCGCCGGCGGATATGCCGTCTGTCACTCTCCAATTTGGTTTCACCGGGGCCTCGCGTGCCGATACCGCCGCCCAGTCGGGACAGCGCGGTGCCTTGACCCGCTAAGCGCGGCAGCAGATACTGCAGCTGTGCCAGCTCCACCTGTAGCCGCCCTTCCGCAGAGCGGGCGCGACCGGCAAAAATATCCAAGATCAGCATGGTGCGATCTACCACACGGCAGGGGAGAGCATCCTCTAAATTGCGTTGTTGCGTTGCGGTCAGCTCCCGATCAAAGATGATGAGATCCGCCTCGGCGTTTTCGGCGAGAAGTGCCAGTTCTTCCAAACGGCCTTGCCCCAGGCAGGTCGCCTTATCCGGTGATTCGCGCTTTTGCACCAGCCTGCCCAGCACGTCCGCACCGGCGGTGTCGGCAAGCTCTTCCAATTCATCCAATGAAAGCTCGGCGTCAAACTCACCGGTGTCTACTGATACCAGCAGTGCACGCTCGCGCCGCTCCTCGTCGTAAATGACGTTGTCGGTGAGTTGGCTCATACGATCCCTCCTTTTTTGCTATTGTACCGATTCCTTTGTGCATTGTCCATAGTATATCCGAAAAAAACTTCGAAAAAATCTTCGTTAAAATGAAAAGTTTTTGTTTTCATTTGTCGAAGAGTATGATAATATAGAAATACAATAGATAGTATATGAAAACGAGGGGACAGCAAATATGGTAGAAAAATTAACCAGTGAAACGATTTTCTCTGCACCGAACCAAGTCGCACCGCTCAGCATCATCGCTCAGCCTGGTACCGAGGAACTGGCGGCGAAGATCAACTATTATCTCACCGATTGGGCGGCAAAGGCCGGCGTTCCGCAGGATTCTTTTTTGATTCCCGCCGAATGTCCGCGTTTTTCCTCCGGCGACGGTAAGGGCCTCATCAAATCCAGCATTCGCGGCGATGACCTGTTCATTCTGGTGGACGTCGGCAACTATAACGTCAAATACCGTATCTTCGGCCAGCAAAACTGCATGTCGCCCGACGATCATTTTCAGGATCTCAAGCGCATCATTCAGGCGGCAGGCGGTAAAGCACACCGCATCAACGTGATCATGCCGATCCTGTTCGGTGGCCGTCAGCATCGCCGCAACTACCGCGAGTCGTTGGACTGCGCGGTGGCTTTGCAGGAGCTTGAACGCATGGGCGTTACCAACATCATCACCTTCGACGCGCACGATCCGCGCGTGCAGAACGCTGTCCCGCTGATGGGTTTTGATAATGTGATCCCCTCTTATCAGGTGCTCAAAGCGATGTTCCGCCGTTATCCCGATCTCGTTCCGGATCGCGAGCATATGATGATCGTCAGCCCGGACGAGGGCGCGCTCAACCGCAACATGTACTATGCCTCCACGTTGGGCGTGGATCTCGGTATGTTCTACAAGCGCCGTGACTACGCGCACGTCGTCAACGGTCG
>CAYZXC010000145.1:0-2890 GCA_964482275.1 uncultured Eubacteriales bacterium | reverse complement strand
CAGCTGATTTGTAATCAGCAGGTCGGGGGTTCGAATCCGTCCACCAGCTCCAAAAAAAAGCAAAGCACTTCTTCGGAAGTGCTTTGCTTTTTTGTGTTTGTGTCCGCAGGACACAACATCGTTTGGAAATTTACTCGCAACATCATTGTCCACTTGGCCCTTATCAACTATATGGTATACCATAAAAACGCTGAATTTGTAAAGGAATGGCAGTTTCCGATTGGAAACTGCCATTCCTTTTGGAGCGGAAGACGGGAATCGAACCCGCATATTCAGCTTGGGAAGCTGACATTCTACCACTGAATTACTCCCGCATGGCTTATATGATACCATACACGCCGTGAAAAATCAAGCGGTATTTTGTCGCGTTTGAAAACGGAACGGATAAATCCGTTCCCTACTTGACCCTGATTCGGGGGTCTGGTATACTTTTTCAAAAGGGGTGATCTCAACATGCAACCGTTTGAGTGGTATCTGTGCGGGATCTCGGCGCTTGCCGTGATCCTCACCGTGTATGATAAGCTAGCGGCGAAATGCCGTGCAGGACGCGTGCCGGAGGCAACGCTGTTTGCGGTATCCCTGCTCGGCGGCAGTGCCGCGATGTATTTTGTGATGCTGCTCATCCGTCACAAAACAAAGCATAAGCGGTTTATGCTGGGATTGCCGGCTATTATTATCGTACAAGCGATCGCTTGGCCGTTTTTAGTTTGAACCTGTACTAACATGACAAGGAAACAGGAAAGCCCCCTTACACAAGGGGGCTTTCCTGTTTCGTTTTTTCAAACATCAACCACGTGACCGAAACAACCAGCAAAAGCGCACTCACGATAAATGCGATGGTGGTGATTACCGTCATCCGATCGATAACGGCGTTTAGGATCGTGTTGACATACTCCCGCAGTGCGGAATCCCCGATCGCGAGTTTTGACGGCAGGTCGTGACCCGCAAACAGCCATACCGGTACTGCAACAAGCGCACTGCCGATAAACAATGCGCCCGCCGTGCTGTATGTGCGCTGACGAACACTGCTTTTCAGCGGAATCAAGCTGACCGCCGCGAGCACGACAACCGCCAGTAACAGCCAAACGCGCACGTCGACAAGCTGCCGCAACGGCGAGGATTCCGCAAAAAGCGGATGGACGGTTGCCAGCAGCTTATCGCTGATACCGACACTCATCACCAGCCCGATACTCTCGGCGAGCTCGCCTGCAATGGTTTGCGAGGCGTCCGGATCCAGCGGACGTTCCTCGACGGGCAGTGTGTCAAAAAACGAGTCGATCGCCGCCTTGAACGGCGCAGAATCCAACGTCACCGACGGCAGAGCCTCACCGGTACACAAAGAATCGTATACCGCCGCCATGCGCTCAGCCACCGCGGCCTTTACCGTTTCGGCAGGCAGTGCCGCGCTCATCGTATCATACGGCAGGTCGTAGAACAAGCACTCCGATTCGAGATGCTCCAGCACCTCGGTGTGCAGTGACGATACGAACGTATCCGCCTCTGCGGCTGCGGTATATACCTCACGCTCGAAAACCGTTTGCAGCGAGAAGGACAGCAACGCGACGACGACCGACGTGCACAGTGCCGCCGCCAATACGAAGCGACCGACCGCTAGCAGGGCGTTTTGCAGCTTAGCCATAGGTCTGCCACTCCTTCCCCTCTACCTTGCGGCAGATCAGTGCCAACCGCTGTGTCTTAAATTGATAACCGTTTTTGCGGGGATAACAGGTATACATAAAGAGCGTTTCGCCCTCTCCCTCGACAGGTGAAAGTGCGGAATTGTTCTGATAGTGGAAGATGAGCGTATCGACGACCTCGTACACATACTTGCCGTATACCGTGTCCATCGTCACCAACGTGCCGATCTTGGTGGTTTCCAGCTCGTAAAAATGCGCCGTCACGTGTGCGGACAGCACCGTTCTGCCGCCCTGTCCGCAAAAGCGGGAATTAAACCGCATGCCGGCGCCCTTGCGTAAAAGCGCGTTTTCGTCACCGAAGAAGACCGGAATATCGCGTTCCTCCCAGCCGTCCACGTTCAGCGTTGCCCACTGCTCACCGTAATAGATCGTGGGAATGTGTCCCTCGTCCTGCGTGACCGCACCGCTTGAAGAAGCGTTGCCTGACATTCCGGTGATCAGCTGATAATACGTCGACTCCGCGACCACCGTTTCAAGGAGCACAACCGACGCGCATACAAGCGCGCAAACGGTCAAAATATGCGGTAACAGCAAGAAAAAGCCCTTGAACCAAGGGCTTTTTCTTAGATTTTGCAAATTCAGTTTCATCGACCGATCAGCGGGAAGCCGACAGCTTCTTGCCGTAAAGACCGGCACCGGCAGCCACAACGATCAAAGCCACAGCCGCTACGATCATCGTGTAATCCACAGCGGTGTTGGTCTTCTTGACATCAAGGTCGATGTCCGCGATCTTCGTGCCCTCTTTGTAGACGTAGAAATCCACGTCACCCTCGTGAGCCGGATTCTCGGCAGGGGTGAACTCATAGGTCAAGCCCAGCGTGGTGAGGGCAGCTTTGAGCTCCGCTAAAACCGCAGCCTGCTCAGCGCTGGTGTAGTCAGAGGCGGAATCGCCCTTGTCCTCGGCGACAGCCGCAGCAGCAGTCTTCATGTTTTCGATAACAGCGGCAGCTTGATCGGCCGTGACCTCAATCTGCTGCAGAACGTTCTCGATCATCGGCAGAAGCTCATCCTGATACGCCGCGGGAATCAGCTCCTTTGCGGTGGCGACAATATCATCTTTGGGGGTCGCAGCGGAGACCGGCGCGATCGCCAGAACCATAACGACGGCAAGAACCATGCATGCGGAAACGATAGACAGTACCTTTTTCATTACACTCTCTCCTATTCAGCACAACGTGCTTAATCGATAAAAA
>CAYZXC010000144.1:0-2918 GCA_964482275.1 uncultured Eubacteriales bacterium | reverse complement strand
GATCGACTATTTTATGGAATATTACGGTTGTTTGCGCCCGACTGTCTACTTATCGTATGAGCGAGAAGCATATTATCAAAAAGACGGCGGCGATTTTCGCATCACGTTTGACGATCATATCCTCTATCGCCAGACCGAAATGTCTTTAGAGGCTCCCGTGGGTGGCACCCCGATCTTAGAGGAGGGCATGGTGCTCATGGAATTAAAATGCTCCGGCGGTTTCCCGCTGTGGATGACGGAGATCTTATCCCGTGAGCAGTTGTATAAAACATCGTTTTCCAAATACGGTACGGCTTATGCTATGATGATGAAGGAGAGTAAGAACTATGCTTGAAACGATTTTCAGAGGACTGTTTGACAGTGATATGACTTCGGTTATCAGTGTTACGGACTTTTTACTGTGCATTGCCGTATCGCTGGTTATCGGTCTTTTTATGGCATTCGGGTATATGTACAAAACGCGTTATACCAAGAGCTTTGTTATCACGTTGGCACTGCTTCCGGCTGTAGTGTGCGTTGTCATTATGATGGTCAACGGCAATATCGGCGCAGGCGTTGCGGTAGCCGGTGCGTTCAGCCTGGTGCGTTTTCGCTCGGTCCCCGGTACGGCGAAGGAGATCGGCACCCTGTTTTTGGCAATGGGAGCGGGCCTGATCGCCGGCATGGGGTATCTCGGTTACGCGGTACTGTTTACGGTGGTCATGAGTGCGATCTTCATGCTGTATAACCGTCTGGATTTCGGTGCACGCAAGAATGCGGCTGTGTATAAGACCGTCCGCGTTACCATTCCGGAGGATCTGGATTACACCGGTGTGTTTGAAGAGGTATTTGAAGCCTATACTGTTTCCTGTGAGCTTACCAACGTTAAGACCACCAACATGGGCAGCATGTTCCGTCTGACGTACGATATTGTGTTGAAAGATGCGACCAAGGAAAAAGAACTCATTGACAAGCTCCGTTGCCGCAACGGCAATCTGGAGATCACGGTTTCAAAACAAACGACGGCAAACGCCGAGCTGTAAAGGAGTGTCGGATTCATGAATACGAAACGGCTGTTAGCGTTGCTGACCGTCGGTGTGCTTCTGTTTTCAGGGTGCAGTAAGAAGCCTACGTCTGATGGATCTTCATCGGACAGCACCGCTACAACGACGACGGGTGGCACCGCCACCACGATCAATAGCAGTGATGTGTTTACCGATCGCGATCAGCGGGACACTTATGATGAAAGCGATGCCGCATACATCACCTTGAACGGTACCTCTGCGTCTTGTACCTCCAACGCTGTTAAGATCTCCGGTACCACTGTCACCATTACCGACGAGGGCACCTATATTCTGTCCGGAACCTTGACTGACGGCAGGATCGTAGTCAACGCCGGAGAAAACGACAAACCGCAGTTGGTTTTTAACGGCGTGTCCGTCACGAGTTCGACCTCTGCAGCCCTGTACGTCTTGGAAGCCGATAAGGTCGTTGTCACGCTGGCAGAAGGCACTGTGAATACGTTGGCAAACGGCGGCACTTTTACTGCCGTGGATGATAACAATATCGACGGTGCGGTGTTCTCCAAGCAGGATCTCACGTTTAACGGAACCGGCAGTCTGACGGTGACCTCACCTGCCGACCACGGCATCGTCTGCAAAGACGATCTGGTGTTTACCGGCGGAACGTATACCGTTAACGCGGCTTCGCACGGCTTGGATGCCAACGACAGTATCCGTCTGTCGGACAGTACCATCACGGTCGATGCCGGCAAGGACGGCTTCCATGCCGAGAACTCCGATGATGACACGCTTGGGTTTGTATATGTGTCGAGCGGCACCTATACAATAGAGGCTGAGGGTGACGGTATTAGCGGAGGCGCGTATGTGCAGATCGACGGCGGAACTTTCGATATTCTGTGCGGTGGAGGAAGCGGAAATGCGAAAACGCAGACCTCCGACTCTTGGGGCGGCTTTATGGGCGGTGGTATGCATTCCGGCGGCAAAACAACGTCAAGCAGTTCGTCGGAGGATAGCACCAGTATCAAAGGCATCAAAGCTACAGGCGATCTGATGGTTAACGGCGGTACGATCAAGATCAATTCCGCAGACGACGCGATCCACTCCAACTCATCGATCACGGTGGGTGCCGGAACCTTTGACCTCACCACCGGTGACGACGGCTTTCATGCCGATGATACGCTCACCATTAACGCCGGTACGATCACGATCCACGAGTGCTACGAGGGGCTGGAAGCCCTTCATGTCAATGTCACGGGTGGCGATATTGATCTGACGGCCAGTGATGACGGCATTAACGCGGCCGGTGGAACGGATTCCAGCGGAACGGCCGGTGCGCGTCCGGGCGGCGATCAGTTCGGCGGACGCGGCGGTATGGGCGGCACAGGAGGGTCCTCCTCGAACGGAAGCATCACCATCTCCGGAGGCAATCTTTACATCAATTCCTCCGGTGACGGCATGGATGCCAACGGCACGCTTACCATTTCGGGCGGTTATACCGTAGTCGTCGGGCCTACGCAGGGTGATACAGCAACGTTGGATTACGATATCAGCGCTATTATTACCGGCGGCACCTTTATCGGCACCGGTGCGTCCGGTATGGCGCAGACCTTCAGCGATTCAGAGCAGGGGGTCATTGCAGTCAGTGTGGGGAATCAGTCGGCGGGTACGCTGATCACTTTAAAAAACAAGAGCGGTAAAACGCTCGTTTCCCATGAACCGGAGCTTTCCTTTGCCGTTGTCATTTTAAGTTGCCCCGACATGAAAACAGGAGAGAAGTACACGATCAGTGTCGGTTCTCTTTCCGAAACCTTTGAAGCAAACTAACAGAAAAAGCGCCGAAAGCAATTTGCTTTCGGCGCTTTTGGCTGCGGAACTAGGAATCGAACCTAGACAAAGAGATTCAGAGACTCTCGTGCT
>CAYZXC010000143.1:0-2941 GCA_964482275.1 uncultured Eubacteriales bacterium | reverse complement strand
ATAATTAGGGAGCGTGTAATATGCCTAAGATGTGGGCCGGAAGAACCGACGGCAATACGGAAAAGCTTGCGGACGATTTCAACTCGTCCATTCGGTTTGACAGCAGGATGTACCGCCAGGATATCACCGGCAGTATGACACACGCCGCTATGCTGGCGGCGCAGGGGATCATCACGAAAGCAGATGCCGACGAACTGATCGACGGTCTGTCGGGCATCCTTGCAGATATTGACAGCGGTGCACTGGCGATCGATATGGACTGCGAAGACATCCATATGTTTGTCGAGCAGGTGCTGACCGAGCGGCTCGGCGACGTGGGCAAAAAGCTGCACACCGCGCGCAGTCGGAACGATCAGGTCGCACTGGATATCCGTTTGTACCTGCGTGATGAGATCGACGAAATCTCGGCACTTATCAAGGATCTGCTGAACGCGATCGTGGAGAAGGCCGAGCAATATAAAGCGACCATTATGCCCGGCTATACCCATTTGCAGCGGGCACAGCCGATCACCTTCGGGCATCATTTGATGGCATACGCCATGATGCTGCTCCGGGATTTGGATCGGTTGGCGGATTGCCGCAAACGGATGAATCGCTCCCCCATCGGCTGCTGTGCTCTTGCGGGCACGACCTACAACACCGACCGCCGGTTTGAGGCGGAGCGCTTAGGCTTTGACGGCATTTGCCTCAATAGCCTGGACGGCGTTTCGGACCGTGATTTCAGTGTTGAATTACTCAGCGCGTTCTCCACGCTGATGGTACATCTGTCCCGCTTCTCCGAGGAGATCATTCTGTGGTCAAGCTGGGAATTCAAGTTTGTGGAGCTGTCCGATGCCTACACCACCGGCTCCTCCATTATGCCGCAGAAGAAGAATCCGGATATGGCGGAGCTTGTCCGCGGAAAGACGGGGCGTGTATTCGGCGATCTGATGGGACTGCTGACCACGCTCAAGGGTCTGCCTCTTGCATACAACAAGGATATGCAGGAGGACAAGGAAGGCGTGTTCGATGCCTGCGATACCGTCAAAATGTGTCTGCAGGTGTTCACCGGTATGATCTCGACGATGACCGCCAACACCGCGAATATGAAGTCGGCGGCACAAAAGGGCTTTATCAACGCGACCGATCTTGCCGATTATCTGGTCAAGAAGGGGCTGCCTTTCCGCAGTGCCTATAAGATCTCCGGTCAGCTGGTGGCGCTGTGTATTCAGCAAAACACGGTACTGGAGGAACTCCCGCTCGACACCTATCGCACGTTCAGCGATCTGTTTGAGAAGGATCTGTACAACGCCATTGATCTGACAGTGTGCGTTGAAAAACGCATTTCCGAAGGTGGCACCTCTGTCGCTTCCGTGGAAGCGCAAATTGCTTATGTGAAAGAGATGTTAGCAGAATGACCAACATATTTATCGACGGCAGTGCCGGCACGACCGGCTTGCGGATCGCCGATCGGTTAGCTCTACGAGAGGATCTGAAGCTGATCACCCTTTCGGAAGAGACCCGCAAGGATACGGCTGCCCGCAAGGAAGCGATCAACAGCGCCGACATCGTGTTTTTGTGTCTGCCGGATCCGGCGGCGATCGAAGCAGTATCCCTTGCGGAAAATCCCGCTGTAAAGATCATCGACACCTCTACGGCGCACCGTACGCACCCCGATTGGGCCTACGGTATGCCAGAGCTTGCCGGACAGCGCGAGCGCATCGCCGGGTCGCACCGCATCGCCAATCCCGGCTGTCACGCCAGCGGCTTCATCGCGTTGGTGGCACCGCTGATCGAGCAAGGGTTGCTCAAAGCGGATATCCCGCTCACCTGCTTTTCTCTCACCGGCTATTCCGGCGGCGGCAAGAAAATGATCGCCGAATACGAAAGTGCTGACAGAAGCCCGCTTTTGAAAGCACCGCGGCAGTATGCGCTGACGCAACAGCACAAGCACTTAAAAGAAATGATCGCCGTGTGCGGACTCGAAACCGCTCCCGTGTTCTGCCCCATCGTCGCGGATTTTTACAGCGGCATGGAGGTGACCGTCCCGTTGTTCACTAAGGATATTACCGGAACGATGCAGGATATTGAGCAGCTGTACGCGTCGTATTACACAAGCGGTCTCGTACGCTTTAACAACAGCACCGATCCCGACGGGCTGCTGTCCGCGGCGGCTTACGCCGACCGCGACGATCTGCAGGTGTCGGTGCAGGGCAACGACGAGCGCATCCTGCTGATCGCGCGATTTGATAATCTCGGCAAGGGTGCTTCGGGTGCCGCCATCCAGAATATGAATATTCTGCTCGGCGTGGACGAAGCCACCGGCCTGAACGTATAAGAGGAAGAATTTATGAAACTGATCTCCGGCGGCGTATGTGCCGCAAAAGGCTACAAAGCAAACGGTATTCATTGCGGCATCCGCAAGAACCGTACCAAAAAGGATCTGGCGCTCATCGTCAGTGATGTCCCCGCGAACGCGGCGGCGGTGTATACCACCAACCTCGTAAAAGGGGCCCCGTTGACCGTTACCAAAACGCATTTGGCAAACGGCAAGGCGCAGGCGGTCATCTGCAACAGCGGTATCGCCAACACCTGCAACGCGGACGGCATTGAAAAAGCGGAGGCGATGTGTGAACTGGTCTCCCAAACGACCGGCGTATCCACAGACGATGTGGTGGTCGCCTCCACCGGTGTCATCGGACAACCGCTGAATCTCGAACCGATCGCCGAACACATCAAGGAACTCGCGGACGGGCTGTCCGAAAACGGCGGCGAAGCTGCGGCAGAAGCCATTATGACGACCGATACCGTCAAAAAAGAGATCGCCGTGGAGTTCACCGTCGGCGACAAGGTGTGCCGCATCGGCGGCATCGCCAAGGGGAGCGGTATGATCCATCCCAACATGGCGACGATGCTGGTGTTCATCACCACAGATGTCGCGATCTCCCCCGCGATGCTGCAA
>CAYZXC010000142.1:0-2965 GCA_964482275.1 uncultured Eubacteriales bacterium | reverse complement strand
CATCTCGATATGAAATTGTGCAAACCTTTAGTACGCAACTTCTTCTTGTTGCGCTGCTACGCAGCTTCCGTTTGCGGTGCCCGAAATTTGCCACCTCGCTATCGCTCGGCAAATTTCGACCGCGGCACAGAGCTTTTTGCTCGCTGTATCTGCCACAGGCAGCGCTCGCAAACGCTCACCACCAAACTTAAGTCGCATCTCGATATAGCTTACCGCCCGTTTCTCGCGAGCAGTAGTCATTATACTATGTGAAATCGGGTTTGTCAACCTTTTCTTTTCGCTTTTTATTCTAAAATCGGTTCGGATAAATGCGTGATCACCGCCTGCATTTGCTCAGACACCCATTTTTCCCGATGATACAGCAACTGCTTCCACAGATCCGGCTCAAACTCACGGACCGTCAGGCGCACCACACGCCCCTCCCGCACCGCACGACCGGTCACATAGTCAGGCAAGAACGACACGCCGACACCTTTTTCCACCAACTCACAGATCAAGCGCGCACTGCCGATCTCCAACACCGGCTGTATCTCTTGCGACTCACGCGCCAACCATTCGTCCAGAAGTCGGCGATAACTCATATTCTTCTCCGTCAACAAGAAAGTTTCTTTCAGTAGATCCTTCATACATACGCTGTCCGCCGCTGCCAGCGCGTGCCCCGCCGGTACGACAAAATGTGCTCCCATTTTCTGCTCATCGGCAACTACATAATTCATATCACAGATGTGATTGTCCAACGTGCACACCACGTCGACCTCATTGTGATCCAACAGCCGGAACAGTTCGTTCGTACCCGCCGTGGTGATCACGATATGAATATGCGGATAGTCCTCCCGAAACCGATGAAACCGTTCCTCCACCAAGGCCGCGCACAACGAATCCGCCATACCGACTCGTACCGTTCCCGCAACATTACGGAGCCGCTCGCTATTTGTCATTTCTGCGCACAACTTACAGATCTGCTGTGCATGCCGCAAAGCAGCTCTTCCCTCATCCGTCAGCCGCACTGTGTGTCCGATCCGGTCAAACAGGCGCACCCCCAACTGCTCCTCCAGCTGCTTGATCTGAAACGACACCGTCGGTTGTGCATATCCCAACCGCTCTCCCGCACGCGTAAAACTGTTCGCCTCCGCTACCTGAATAAAGGTGTTGAGTATCCTGAGATCCATACCACACGCTCCATTGAAAATATTGATCTTCCCTATAATAACTATCAATTTGACAAATGCTTGTTCTAATTATAAAGTAATATCTAAGATTGTCAAGTGAATTTGAGGGGTATTGACTATGGAACAAAAAAAGAACGCCCGCTTTTCCTCCCGCTGGGGATTTATTCTATCGGCGGTAGGTTCTGCTGTGGGTATGGCAAACGTGTGGGGATTCCCTGCAAAAATGGGAGCGAACGGCGGCGGTGCCTTTTTGGTCGCCTATCTGATTTTTATCGCGCTGTTCAGCGCAGTCGGTCTGTCAGCAGAATACGCCATCGGCCGCCGCGCCCGCACCGGCACGCTCGGCTCGTACCGTAACGCCTGGGCAACACGCAATGAGAAAGCCGGTAAAGTCGGCGGTGTGATCGGTTGGCTACCGCTGATCGGCTCATTGTGTATCGCACTGGGCTATGCCGTCATTATCGCGTATGTCTGCAAAGCGTTTTTCAGTTCGGTTACCGGCGAACTGATGCAAGCGGATACCGCTGCGTGGTTTGATGCCTTTTCCGGTAATGATTTTTCGGTGATCCCGTTCCACGTCATTGTGGTAGTAGGCACGTTGCTCACGTTGCTGCTTGGTGCCAAGAGCATTGAGCGCTCCAACAAAATTATGATGCCGATATTCTTCTTGGTATTTGTCGCGCTCGCCATCCGCGTGGCGTTTCTGCCGGGTGCCGCCAAAGGCTATGCGTTTATGTTCACACCCGACTGGTCGGCGCTCGCCGATCCGATGACCTGGATCTGGGCAATGGGTCAGGCATTTTTCTCGCTGTCCGTCACCGGTAGCGGTATGATCGTGTACGGCGCGTATTTGGACGAAAACGAGAATGTTGTCAAGGTTGCCGTGCGTACCGCGATCTTTGACACGATCGCCGCATTGGTCGCCTCGCTCGTCATCATTCCCGCTTGCTTTGCCTATGGGCTGGATATCGGTGCCGGTCCCTCCCTGCTCTTTGTTACCCTGCCGCGTATTCTGCAGGATATTCCGTTCGGTCAGTTGTTCGCCATCATCCTGTATATCGCGATGATCTTTGCCGGTGTCAGTTCTCTGCAGAATATGTTTGAAGCCGTCAGCGAATCGTTGCAGCACCGTTTCAAGAAACTCAGCCGCAACATCACGCTGATCGTTCTCGGTGTTCTCTGCCTCGGCATTGGCATCTTTATGGAACCCATCGCCAAATGGGGTCCGTGGATGGATATCGTATCCATCTACATCATCCCGATCGGTGCCACGCTCGGCGCACTGTCTTGGTTCTGGGTGATGAAAAAGGATGATCTTATGACCGAGATCAACAAAGGCACCCTGCGCACCCACGGCAACATCTGGTACTTCGCCGGCCGCTATCTCTATGTTCCCTGCGCGGCGATCCTGTGCGGCGTTGCCTTGCTTATGCAAGTCGCTTTCTGATAGCAAGTTTAAAAAACGCGCCCTGTTGCAGGGCGCGTTTTTTTCGTTTATTTTTCTTGTTCTGCTGTATCGCCGCAGCCACAGGAACAGCCGCACTCTTTCGAGTTACAGGAGCCGCTGTCGGGGCAGCCGATGCATTTCTTACCGCTTTTCTTCGCTTTATACACGTACCACGCGGCAAGACCGATGACTACGACCAGTACAGCGATAATAATGAAATCTTGCATATCAGACAGACCTCTTATTTCGCGCTGACAGCGGCCTCAGCCTTTTTGCCCTTCAGCGCGTACTCTTCTTTGAGCTTCTTATCCGAACGGATGCACAGGTACACGACGACGGCGACCATCGC
>CAYZXC010000141.1:0-2973 GCA_964482275.1 uncultured Eubacteriales bacterium | reverse complement strand
ATTCCAGCTTGCCGAAGCGGTAACCGAAATACGAGTCGATGGTGCCGGTGTATACCACGGTATCTGCCATGGCGCGATAGGTGTCGGGATCGTCTAAGAAATCCACACCGGTCAGCACATCGGCTTTTTCAAGCAGTTTATCAATGAGCACGTTGTACCCGCCGATCGGGATGCCCTGATAACGGTCGTTGAAATAGTTGTTATCATAGGTCAGGCGCACCGGCAGACGCTTAATGATAAACGCCGGCAGCTCGGTGCAATCGCGGCCCCACTGCTTCTCGGTGTAGCCCTTGACCAGCTTTTCATAGATATCTCTGCCGACTAGGCTGATCGCCTGTTCTTCTAAATTGCGCGGTTCGCCGGTGATCTCGGCGCGCTGCTTATCGATCATCGCCTGTGCCTCGGCGGGGGTGCGCACGCCCCACATGGCATGAAACGTATTCATGTTGAAGGGCATGTTGTAGATCTCGCCCTTGTAGTTGGCGATGGGGGAGTTGGTGTACCGATTGAAGTCCGCAAGCTCGTTGACATAGTCCCACACGGCTTTGTTGTTGGTGTGGAAAATGTGCGCGCCGTACTGGTGGACCACGATATCCTCCACCGTTTCACAGTGAACGTTACCGCCGGTATGCTCGCGCTTTTCCAGCACTAGGCAGGTCTTGCCCGCTTTTGCCGCTTCGTTCGCAAACACCGCGCCAAACAGCCCGCTGCCCACGATCAGGTAATCATAGTGTTTCATACTGTACCTCCTTATCCAAAAAACAAACTTTTATCGGGGAAATTCGGCTCACAGGTGATGTTCAGCCCCATCTTGCGCAGGGTGGATTCATCACCGGAGTGAAGCAACTGGGTAGAATGCAGATCACAGCCGCGCAACAGCGGAAGCTTGGACACCGCCATAGCGGCGGTCTCATCCGACGCGGCGCAGATGTACAGCGCCGTCAGCACGTCGTCTGCCTTTAAGACGCTGGAGCTGCTCTTGAGCAGCTCGGTCTTGAGCTTCATGACCGGCTCAAGCACCTGTGGGCTCATGAGCAACACCTGTTTCGGAATATCCGCCATCACCTTGATGGCGTTGAGCACCGCGCCGCTGCACGCGCTCATCAGGCGGGTGGCTTTGCCGGTGATGATCCGTCCGTCCGGTAGCTGGATCGCCGCCGCCGGTGCGCCGGCACAGGCCTCTTGCTTGGCGAGTGCGGGACGCACGACCGGTCGTTGCTCCGGACGCAGGCCGAGCTCCTGCATAATGAGCTTGAGCTTGTCCACCGTATCGGCGCGCTCGCGGCCTTGCTTCAGGTCGCACAGTCCCTTGTAGTACCGACGGATGATTTCCTGCCGGCTTGCCTCCTGACACGCTTCGTCGTCTACGATGGCGTAGCCCGCCATGTTGACGCCCATATCCGTCGGACTGCAATAGAATTTATCGTTGCCGGTGATACGCGTCAGGATGGTGCGCACGATGGGAAAAGCCTCCACGTCGCGGTTATAGTTAACGGTGGTGACACCGTATGCTTCCAAATGGAAGGGGTCGATCATGTTGACATCCTGCAGGTCGGCGGTTGCCGCCTCGTATGCCAGATTGACCGGATGCTTGAGTGGCAGATTCCACACGGGGAAGGTTTCGTATTTGCCGTAGCCCGCCATGACGCCGCGGCGATATTCGTGATACACCTGCGACAGGCAGGTGGCAAGCTTGCCGCTGCCGGGACCGGGAGCGGTGACCACCACCAACGGCTTGGTGGTGACGATATAGGGATTGGAGCCGTAGCCCGCGTCGCTGACGATGTGGTCAACGTCCGAGGGGTAGCCGGCGATGGGACGGTGAATATAGTAGGTGACGCCGCGCGCTTCCAATTTGTGCGCGAACGAATCTGCCGCCGCCTGACCGGCATATTGGGTGATGACAACGCTGTTGACCGCGATGCCCAGCCCCGTGAGAATGTCGATCTGGCGAAGCAGATCCATCTCATAGCTGATACCGAGATCGGCGCGCAACTTGGTTTTTTCGATGTTGCCGGCACTGATACAGAAAATGACCTCGACCTGATCGCCCATCTCGCACAAGAGGCGGATCTTGGCGTCCGGCTCAAAGCCCGGTAACACACGTGCCGCATGATAGTCGTCAAACAGCTTGCCGCCGAATTCCAGATACAGCTTGCCGTTGAAGCGGGAGATGCGCTCCGCGATATGCGCCTTCTGCCGTTCCATGTACAGTGCGTTGTCAAACCCCTTCTTCATCCAACCACTCCCACTCGTTATCTTCATTAGCATACCAAAATTCTTGTCGTTTTTCAAGGGGTATTTGCGGGTTATGAGAAATTATGGTAATATTACGAAAAAAGACTGAGATATTTTTCCCGAAGCGGTGTCTAATATGTGTAGCTACAAGCGGGGTGAGCGCATGAATGTAAAAACGGAAGATCGCGGCATGGTTGCCTATGAGCGTTTTTTAGCCGGTGATGAGGGCGGACTTGCCGTCATTATTGAGGAATACGGCGATCGTTTGCTGCGGTATATCAACAGCTATGTTCACGATGAAATGACGGCGGAGGATCTGCTGTCCGAAACCTTTTTGAAGCTCATCGTGCGCCGTCCTCGACTGCGCGGCGAAGCCCTGTTTAAAACCTATCTATACGCTGTCGGGCGCAACGAGGCGCTGCGTTGGCTGCGCCGACAACGGCGCGAGACGCCTCTCGCCGACTGGTTGCCGGACGAACATGCGGAGGATGCGCACGGCACGGTGCTGCGCCGCGAGCAGCGGCGGGTACTGTATACCGCACTGGAGCAGATCCCGCCGTTGTACCGCGAGGCGCTGTATCTGGTATATTTTGAAGAGCTGTCCTGCCGCGAAGCGGCGTCCGTGCTGCACAAGAGCAGTCGGCAGGTAACGAATTTGTTGTACCGCGGCAAGCAGGCGCTGCGAGCCGTGATGGAGAGAGAAGGAGTCGAGTATGAGGACTTGTGAAGAACGCA
>CAYZXC010000140.1:0-2974 GCA_964482275.1 uncultured Eubacteriales bacterium | reverse complement strand
CGGTGTAGCAGATTTGGCAAAGCCCAGCGGCATCAACATTTATCCAAAGGATTTTG
Source organism: uncultured Eubacteriales bacterium (assembly GCA_964482275.1). Lineage (GTDB taxonomy): Bacteria > Bacillota > Clostridia > Oscillospirales > Acutalibacteraceae > RGIG3009. The sequence continues at coordinate 2,918 of CAYZXC010000140.1, read as the reverse complement.
AAGCAAAAGAAGAGATCGAGTCCTACATCACGCAGTATAACGAGGGCGCCGAGGAAGCAGATGCGATCAATTACACGGATTACATCGGACTGATGATGTCCTCCGTGACCACCATCATCAACGCGATCACCATCATCCTCATCGCATTTGTGGCGATCTCGCTGGTGGTGTCCTCCATTATGATCGGGATCATCACCTACATTTCGGTTTTGGAACGAACCAAGGAGATCGGTATTCTGCGCGCGATGGGCGCTTCCAAACGGGATATCTCCCGCGTATTCAACGCCGAAACGATGATCGTAGGCTTTACGGCGGGTGCGCTCGGCATCGGTGTAACGCTGCTATTGGTACTGGCAGCCAATGCGATCATTTATCCGCTGACAGGCATCGCCAACGTTGCCAAATTACCGATAGACGGTGCGATCCTGTTGGTGGTTATCAGCATCGTGCTGACATTGATTGCGGGGCTTATCCCCTCTCGTGTGGCCGCACGTAAGGATCCGGTCGTCGCACTCAGAACAGAATAACATATCACAAAAAAACGCGGTAGAGTCATGACTCTACCGCGTTTTTTATCCTAGAATTCCTGTCACACTAAACAAGTTATACTCCCGAATAAGCGGAGAAGCCACCATCCACCGGCAATACCACGCCGGTAATGAAGCTTGCCGCCTCGTTATTGAGGAGGAACAGCAACGCACCGTCCAACTCGTCGGATTCACCGAAACGGCCCATCGGCGTCGCGGCTAAGATCTTGCCGGTACGCGCCGTGGGCGTGCCGTCGTCATTAAACAACAGCTTAGCATTTTGCTTCGTCGAGAAGAAACCGGGGGCGATCGCGTTGACACGGATTCCTACGCGGCTGAAATGTACAGCCAGCCACTGCGTAAAATTCGAAATAGCGGCTTTGGCGCCGGAATAGGCAGGGATCTTCGTCAGCGGCGTATAGGCGTTCATACTCGAAATGTTGAGAATATTACAGCCCTCTCTGCCCACCATCTGACGGGCAAACGCCTGTGTCGGCAACAAAGTGCCGAGGAAGTTTAAGTTGAACACGAAGCCAACGCCGGCGGCATCCAGATCAAAAAAGCTCTTGGTATCCGCGTCGATATCGCCGATCTCAAAATACTCTTTATCGGTAGTGGCCTTCGGGTTGTTGCCGCCTGCGCCGTTCACCAGAATGTCGCATTTACCGAGTTCCTTTTCGACCTCGTCTGCAACGGCATAGCAGATATCCTTATCCAACACGTTGCAGGAGAAGGCCTTGGCAACGCCACCCTCAGCAACGATCTCGTCGGCAAAGCTCTGTGCCGCTTCCAGATTGATGTCTAACAGTGCCACCTTAGCACCCGCACGCGCCAGCGTTTTGGCAAACGCGGAGCATAACACGCCACCGGCACCGGTGACGACTGCGACCTTACCGGTCAGATCGGTATTCAATACGTTCGTCATTTACTTTCCCTCCGCTTTTTCACAGGCCTCAAACAAGCCGTTGATATAGGCGGCACCCAGCGCGCGGTCAAAAAGACCGTAGCCGGGCTTGCCGGTCTCGCCCCAGATCATACGACCGTGGTCGGGACGGACGTAGCCGTCAAAACCGGTTTCCACCAATGCTTTGACGATCTCGTACATATCCAGGCTGCCGCAGCTGGACAGGTGGCCGCTTTCCTCAAAGCTACCGTCGTCCATCAGGGTAACCTGGCGAATATGCATAAACGCAATACGATCCATCTCACTGTATTTGCGCACCATTTTCGGGATATCGTTGAACTTGGCACAGCCGAGCGAGCCGGTGCACAGGCACAGGCTGTTCGCGGGGCTATCCACGATGGCAAGCAAGCGATCCAGATTTTCTTCGCACGTGATGATGCGCGGAATACCGAAGATCGGATACGGCGGATCGTCGGGATGGATCGCCATACGCACACCGACCTCCTCCGCGACCGGAATGATGCGCTTTAAAAAGGTTTCCAAGTTACGCCACAGGCCCTCCTCACCGAGCTTGCCGTAGGCGCTGATAAGCTCGCGGACCTCCTCCTGCGTGTAGCTGGAATCCCAGCCGGGCAGGTGGATATCGTCCTTCAGCGGATCGAGGTCGCGCATTTGGTCCCAGTACATAACAAGACTGGTGGAACCGTCGGCCGCCTCTTTATCCAGCTGCGTGCGGGTCCAGTCAAATACCGGCATGAAATTATAGGTGATACACTTGATACCGTATTTCGCACAGCGGCGAATGTTCTCGCAGTAGACCTCGATCAGTTCATCCGCGTTCGGTGCGCCGAGCTTGATCTCCTCCGGAACCGGAACCGACTCCACGATATCGAACAGCATACCGTTTTCCGCGACCTGCTGCTTCATACGGGCAAGACTCTCCTCCGGCCACACCTCGCCGGGCTTCACATCGTAAACGGCGCTCACAATGGAACGCATATTGGGAATCTGTCGGATGTACTGCAGGGAGATCGGATCACTCTCCCCATACCAACGAAAAGACAGTTTCATACAAAGACCCCCTACGATCAGCGTTGTACGCGGCCGGAGCCGTCGCCGCCGGCGAGCTTTTCGACTTCGCTGACGGATACGCGGTTGTAGTCACCCTCTACGGAGTGCTTGAGCGCGGATGCCGCGACCGCAAACTCGATCGCGTCCTTAGAGGACTTACCGGATAAGAGCGAATAGATGAGGCCGCCGCCGAACGAGTCACCGCCGCCCACACGGTCAACGATGTGCAGGTGGTAGGACTTGGAGAAATAGTAATCCTCGCCGTCGTACAGCATACCCGCCCAGTCGTTGTCACTGGCGGAGATAGAGGTACGCAGGGTGATAGCGACCTTCTCAAATTGGAATTTGTCGGCGAGCTGCTTCGCAACGGATTTGTAGCCGTCGTGGTTGAGCTTGCCGCCGTAGATATCGGTGCC
>CAYZXC010000139.1:0-2997 GCA_964482275.1 uncultured Eubacteriales bacterium | reverse complement strand
TCGGGAAATGTTTACCCGATATAGGTGTACTATGTCGGATAGTACACCTTGAGTATAGCAAACCCCTTGACGGCTGTCAAGGGGTTTTGAAAATTTTTTCGATTATCAAAGGGAGCGGTTGGTACGAATGGGGTTGCTCATTGCGGCTTTTATCCTGGAAAACGCAATGCAGAAATCGATCAACAAAACGACGATGGACAGTGCCCAACCGATCGGCCAAACGGCATACAGGAACGAGAGATTGGGGAAGAACGGGAAAATGGCATATACCCAAACAAATCGTAACACACACATAAACAAAAAGGACGTAATGGTTGGCATAAACGGCCGTCCCAAACCTTTCAGCGCGCCGCCGATCACCTCGTTAATACCGCAAATGAAATAGGTGCTGGACACAATGATCATCTTTTGCTGAGAATAGTCGAGAACTGCCGGTATATCGGACATCAGACCGGAAAGCTGGCGAGAGAATACAGCAGATAAGGTGCCGAAGCCGGCACCGATCACCAGGGTGATCAACGCGGCTTTCAAAAGGGTTTCCTTGATACGCTGTATTTGCTTGGCACCGAAGTTTTGAGCAACATACGGCGTAACAGCTAAGGACGGCGCATAGCACATTTGATATAAAATACTGTCAAATTGGTTGGCGATGGAAACGCCGGTGCTGGCATCTGAACCCATACCGTTGACGGTAGTCGTAATAACAACATTGGCCAAAGCAAACAGAGAACTTTGGATCCCGGCGGGAACGCCTATGTACAAAATATCCTTAAACTCTTGGAAGGTAAACCGTAAACAGGTTAACTTGAATCGGACAATGTTTTGTCGTTTTATCAAGACAAATACTGCAGGTGCACACGTTACAACATTGGATATAATGGTGGCATAGCCGACACCGCGCACCGTCAGGTTGCAGTAATTCACAAAAATATACGTGCAGAGGACCTTGATAGCGCCCCCGAAAACCAGAAAAACCATAGGCCTTCTGGTGTCACCGATCGAACGAAGTATGGCGGCCGTGAAATTATAGATCATCAATGCCGGAACACCGTAAAAATACAATTTGAAATAGACGGTCGCTTGCTGTAACAATTCGGCGGGACAGTTGGTTAATTTCAAAAATGTTTGGGCGAACGGCACGCCGATCGCTAACAGCAAAATACCGCCCGCAAGCGCAATGATCATCGAAGTGGACGCCGCTTGGTTTGCCCGTTCTTGTTCGCTTGCGCCGATTCGCTTTGCGACAACGACGTTTGCACCGACCGAAATGCCGATCAAAAAATTGGTAAATAAGGTGGTTAACGTTCCGCAAACGCCCACTGCACCTACTGCTGTCCCGTGATTCTTTAACATCATCATATCGATGGCGTTAAACAACACTTGTGTAACGTTCATGACCATAATGGGAATGGTCATTGACAGCAATCCCTTAGTTACCGAACCGGAAAGCATATTGACTGTTTTTGTACGCATCGTATTCCCCCCCGCATCCTTTGTGTCACGAACCGAACATTAAAGTCCGAATAAGGCTTTTGCGTTTTGTTGCGCAATGTTTAGAATATGATCTGTGTCACATCCGCGAATCTTGGCAATAGCCGCAGCGGTGTGAGCGATCAAAGCGGAATCACAGCGGTGACCGCGGTGGGGGACGGGTGCCAAGTATGGCGCGTCGGTTTCGAGTAACAACCGATCCTCCGGTATCATTGCCGCGACCTCCATCGGTTTACGTGCATTTTTGAAGGTGACAACACCGCCGATGCCGATGTACATGCCGAGCTTCAATACCTCTTTAGCGGTTTCTACGCTTCCGGAAAAACAGTGCACCACGCCGCGCGGGCGGTATTCTTTCAGCAGTGCGACGGTGTCCTCGTGTGCCTCGCGATCGTGAACGACGACCGGCAGTTCTAACTCGTTTGCCAGCTCCAATTGTCGGCAAAACCATTGCTTTTGTACCTCGCGGGGGCAGTATTCCTCGTAATGATAGTCCAGCCCGATCTCACCGATCGCGACCACCTTTTCATCGGGCGCCAACTGCCGTATGATCTCTAAATCCTCCGGAACTGCCGTTGCTGCCTCCTCCGGATGAATGCCGATTGCCGCATACATTCCGCAATAGCGGTGGGCGAGAGCGATCGCCTTTTTTGAGCTTTCCGCCGTCGTTGCCGCTTCGATGATCCCGCAAACGTCGGTCGCAAACAGTTGCGTGAGCAGTGCGTCGCGGTCCTCGTCAAACGCGTTGTCCAGATAATGAGCGTGTGAATCAAAAATACGCATACTATACCTCACAAAAGCAGGGCACAACGGTGTCCTGCTTTGCGATCAATGAATTTGAGCGCCGGGTTTCAGTCCGTCCACAAAAATGACCTTGGCGGCATCGCCGTCATCCGCGGCAAGGATCATGCCGCGGCTTTCCACGCCACACAACGTGGCAGGCTTCAGGTTCGCTACCAGAATGATGGAACGGCCCTTGAGCTCGTCCGGTGTATACCACAACGCAATACCCGATGCTACCGTGCGCGGAGTGCCGCTGCCGTCGTCCAGCGTCAGCTTTAACAGCTTTTTTGCCTTTTTGATCGGCTCGCAGTCCACGATCCTGGCAACGCGCAGGTCGACCTTGGCAAACTCATCGATGGTGATCTGCGGCAGGAACGCGACATTCTCCGCGACCTCTTCCGCGGCGGCTTTCGCTTCCTGCTCCGCGGCGATCTCGGCCAGTGCCTTTTCCACGTCGATGCGGGCAAATAACGGTTCGGGTGTGCCGACGGTATAGGAGTCAACCGCCCCGAAGCGGAGGGCGCCGAGCTCCAACGCGGTAACGTTCATCTGTGCCGCGATCTTATCCGCTGTTTCCGGCAGGAACGGACGCAGACAGGTAGCAAGAATGCGGATGCACTCTAACAGATGATACAGTACCGTTTCCAGACGGTCGCGGTCGTCCTCGCTTTTCGCGAGTACCCACGGCGTGGTTTCGTCAATATACTTATTGCAACGCTTGGC
>CAYZXC010000138.1:0-3011 GCA_964482275.1 uncultured Eubacteriales bacterium | reverse complement strand
ACTTTTCAAGCAGTGAAATACCCTGCGCCTTATAATAGGAGAACATCTCGCAAATGAGCAGAGACGCGTTGACGGCATCCTTATCCCGTACGTAGTTACCGCTTAAGTAGCCGTAGCTTTCCTCGAAGCCGAGGATATACGATTCCTTATGACCGGCTGCCTCCAGCAAACCGATCTGTTCACCGATGAACTTAAAGCCGGTCAGCACGTCCACGGTCTTGACGCCGTATTTATCTGCGATCTTTTTCGCCATATCCATTGTGACGATGGTCTTGACAAACACAGGCTCTTTCGGCATCTTATTATGTTTGATGCGTTGAGAGCAGATATAATCGAGCAGCAAAATACCGGTTTCGTTACCCGAAAGCAGAACGAACTCATTATCCGAGTTGCGCACCGCAATGCCCACACGGTCACAGTCGGGATCGGTGGCGAGTAACAGATCGGCATTCTGCTTTTTCGCATATTCCATACCGAGCATCATCGTTTCGCGGATCTCAGGATTGGGGTACGGGCAGGTGGGAAAGTGTCCATCCGGCGCTTCCTGTTCTTTTACCACCGTGATGTTGGTGTATCCGCTTTCCGATAAGGCACGTAACACCGGCTTTAATCCCGAACCGTTGAGCGGCGAATACACGATGGATACGGATTTGTCGATACTCTCACCGAACAGGACAGACTGATTCTTTACCTCTTCGGTAAAACGAGTATACACCTCGTCGGGAATATAGGTGATGATTCCCGCTTGCTTGGCGGCTTCAAAGTCCATCGACTTGACGTCCTCAAACACATCCGTTTTCTCGATCTCGGCGTAGATCTCATCGGCGGCGGCGACGGTGATCTGACAGCCGTCGTTGCCGTACACCTTATAGCCGTTGTATTTGGAAGGATTGTGCGACGCCGTGACCATAACGCCGGCGGCACAGCCAAGATCGCGCACTGCGAAGGACAGGCACGGTGTCGGCATCAATTCCTTGTACAGGCACACCCGAATACCGTTGGCAGCAAACACCTGAGCGGCGGTGACCGCAAACATATCCGACTTGATCCGCGAATCGTAGCTGATGGCGATTTTACGCTCATCCTCGCCGTAATGCTTCACGACGTAATTGGCAAGTCCCTGCGAAGCCTTTGCAACCGTATACACGTTCATACGGTTGGTGCCCGCACCGATAACGCCGCGCAAGCCGCCGGTGCCGAATTCCAGTTCGCGGTAGAACGCATCCTGTATAGCGTCGGCATCCTGCTCCATACGTTTTAATTCCGCGATCAGATCCGGATCGGCGATCGCCTTTTCACACCAAAGCTTATAGTTTTCCATAATGCACCTCGTTATTAAAGTGAACTCATCAGGATGGAAGCCGTACCGTCCAGCGACACCGCAAGGTTTGCCGGAATAAATACGCTTTCACCTTTCCCGACGGTCAATTTTTCATTTCCAAAAGTAAGGGTGGCAGTGCCGTCCAGCACCACCAGCGATACGAAAGTTTCTTCCTCGAAAATTGAGAAGCTTTCCCGAAGCTCCAACACCTTTGCGGTGAAAAAGCGGCAAGACGCCAGTTCACGAACCGTGCTCGCACCCACGGCGGTAACCGCCCCGATCTGCCCGTACGGCATCGACGGCACCTTGGTTTCGGTGACAGCCAACGCCTTGTCAATGTGAAGCTCGCGCGGTTTTCCGTCTGCTCCCAAGCGTCCGTAGTCCGAAATGCGGTAGGTCGTATTGGAGTTTTGCTGCACCTCGGCAATGAGGATTCCCTCACCGATGGCGTGCAGGGTGCCCGCATCAATAAAGAAAACGTCACCCTTATGCACCGGCACCGAATTGCAGACCTCGGTCAAGGTGTTATCGCTCATTCTTCTTTTGAATTCTTCGGTTGAGATATCCTTTGAAAAGCCGTAGAGTAGCTCCGCACCATCTACACAGTCGACGACATACCACATCTCGGTCTTACCGAACTCGCCCTCGTGCTTCAGGGCATATTCATCGCTGGGATGTACCTGTACGGATAATTTCTGCTTGGCATCGATCAGCTTGATCAGGATCGGGAAATAGGGGAAGGCTTCAGCTCTCTTACCGAGCGCCTCGTCACCCCACACCGCTAAGACTTCGGGCAACGGCTTTCCTGCAAATTCACCGTTCAAAACGGTGTTGGAGCCGTCTTTATGGCAAGACAGCATCCAGCCTTCTGCGGCGATAGCGGTATCAGCCTCTAAACCAAACTCGGTTATCAGCCGATTACCGCCCCACAAATAGTCTTTTACCGGCGGCTTTAATAGCAACGGATACATATTGCAAAACCTCGTTTCGTGTTTTTCATAGTATAATAGTATCCTTTTTAAGGCATAAAGTCAAGTGGAAAGCCCTTTGCGCAATGGAAAGTGTATGCTATAATCAAATCAGAGGAGAGATGAAAATCATGTCGAATTGTTTGAAATTGTTATGATTCTCAGCTTTGGTGGTTCGTGGCCGATGAATGTGTACAAATCGTACCGCTGTTCGGGCGGCTTTTTGATTTTGTTTTCAAATATGGACAAAAAAGACAAACTTTGGACTGATTTCGCATTGAAACCGAGCAAAAGAGGTGCTATGCTAAAAGTACGACAGTAATGTGAAATGAGGGAAAGCAATGACAACATTAGAACTTACCAAAATCACGATTCCCGGAGGAAGATTAGGCGGAGCGGGCAAATACCCGATTTTGTTCCACCCGCTTATCACTCCCAAGAAAAAGATCACGATTGCCGAAACAGAAGGTCTGTATCTGGGCTATGGTTCGGAGAAACACGGATTGCCGTATACCACGCAAGGTGATTACGATCACACGGAGGAACCGCGTGGATTTGACGCCTATATTCTGGAGAACGATTACCTGAAAGCCACTTTCTTACCGTCGCTCGGCGGTCGTTTATGGTCGTTGTACGATAAGAAAAAGGGGAGAGACCTCATCGGCAAGAACTCGGTGTTCCGTCCGTGTAACATTGCCGTGCGTAACGCGTGGTTCTCCGGC
>CAYZXC010000137.1:0-3084 GCA_964482275.1 uncultured Eubacteriales bacterium | reverse complement strand
CGCACATCCATCCCGGCCAGAACGTCGGTATCGGTTCGGACGATACCCTGTATGCGAAAGCGGACGGTACCGTTCGTTTCGAGCGCATGGGTAAAGATCGCAAGCGCGTCAGCGTTTACGAAGTCGAGCAGTAAACAGCACGGAAATGCCTTGTCGTTTTGCGACAAGGCATTTTTTTGTAAAAAAGACTACCATATTTCGGTGGTTTTGTGGTACACTAAGAGCAACGTGATATTAAAGGAACGAAAAAGTATGTTTATTGACAAGGCGGTCATCCGCATCAAGGCCGGTAACGGCGGCAACGGTGCGGTATCCTTCCATCGTGAAAAATACGTGGCGGCGGGCGGCCCCGACGGCGGCGACGGGGGCAGAGGCGGCAATATCGTGTTCGTGCCGCAGGACGGCAGCAATACGCTGTCGGATTTCCGCTATAAGCGCAAATTCACCGCACCGGCGGGCGAGAACGGCGGCGCCAAGCGTTGCTTCGGCAAGACCGGTGAGGATCTTGTTATTCCGGTTCCGCGCGGCACGCTGATCTACGATAACGAGAGCGGCAGACTGATGGCGGATATGTCCGGCAACGAGCCGTTTATTGCCGCAAAAGGCGGCAGAGGCGGCTGGGGCAACTCTCATTTTGCCACTGCCACGCGTCAGGTGCCGCGCTTTGCCAAGCCCGGTGTACCGGGCGAGGCGTTCGAGGTGCGTTTAGAACTGAAGCTGCTTGCCGACGTGGGGCTGGTGGGCTTCCCGAACGTGGGAAAATCGACCTTGATCTCGGTCGTCAGCGAAGCGAAGCCGGAGATCGCCAACTATCATTTCACCACCATCACGCCGGTGCTCGGTGTGGTGCGTGTCGCGGAGGGCGCGTCCTTTGTGATGGCGGATATCCCCGGCGTTATTGAGGGTGCGAGCGAAGGCGTCGGACTCGGTCATGAGTTTTTGCGTCACGTAGAGCGTTGCCGCCTGCTGATCCACGTGGTGGACGTAGCGGGCAGTGAGGGCCGTGATCCGCTGGACGATTTTGACACCATCAACCGCGAATTGGAACAGTTCAATCCTGAGCTTGCGAAATGTCCGATGCTGGTTGCAGGGAACAAGTGCGATCTGGCGACGGACGAACAGCTGCAAGCCTTTGAAGACGCTATGCGTGAACGCGGTTTTGACTATTTCCCGATGATGGCGGCAATCGCACACGGTACGGACGAGCTTGTCAACCGTTGTGCCGCAAAGCTCGCGGAGCTGCCGCCGATCCGCACCTTTGAGGCGGAGCCGGTTCCCCTGCAGGATGTCGACACGCTACGTGATCGCTCGGTGAAGATCGAAAACCACGGCGGCGTATTCTTCGTAGAAGCCGAATGGCTGCTCAAACTCTTGCAGACCATTGATCTGCAGGAGCCCGACAGCTTACAGTACTTCGAGCGGGTGCTGCAATCCAGCGGCGTTATCAAGCAGCTGGAGGAAGCCGGTGTGCAGGAAGGCGACACCGTCAGCATCTACGATCTTGAATTTGATTTTGTCGTATGATAGAGGTGAGTGCCATGGATCGGCTTTGTCCGATGGAGGTGGATCTGCACGGCGTTAGCCCGCTGAATTTAGCTTTTGTGGGCGATGGCGTGTATGATCTGATGGTGCGGGAATGGTTAGTTTGTCTTGCCAATCGCCCGAACAAGGAGCTGCATCAACTGGCAGTACAGCAGGTGCGCGCTGAAGCGCAGGCGGCGGCAATGGACAAGCTGTTGCCGTTGCTTTCCGAAGAAGAAGCGGCGGTTTACCGCCGCGGCAGAAACGCGCACACCTCACGCTCCGGCGGTGATTATCACAAGGCCACCGGCTTGGAGGCGTTGTTTGGATATTTATATCTATCCGGCCGTGTGGACCGCGTTCGGGAGTTGTTTAAGGAGGCGGTTACTGCTTGAAGCGACCTGACGCGCGTCAGGATGTTAAACGAATTGTAATAGACGTTCTATATTATACGGCGGGTAGTGTGTTGTACGCCGTATCCGTTAACTGCTTCAGCGCGCCGAATTACATCGCGCCGGGGGGCTTGACGGGCCTTGCAACGGTGATCCATTACGTGGTGCCGGCAGCGCCCATTGGGCTTACCATTCTGATCTTGAATATTCCCTTACTTTTGACGGCGTGGCTGTGTATCAGCCGCGCCTTTACCGTCCGCACGATGCTGTGTACGGTGATGTCAACGCTGGTGCTCGATGCACTGGCGCCGGTTTTGCCGGTGTACAGGGGGGATATGTTTTTGGTGTCGGTGATGGGCGGCGTGCTGTCGGGCGTCGGGCTGGGACTGATCTTCCTGCGCGGCGGCTCCACCGGCGGTACAGAGGTGATCGCGCGGCTGTTGGAACGGCGGCTTCCGTATGTGCCGGTGGGCAGACTGATGCTGGTCGTGGATGCCGTGGTTATTGTGATCTCGGCGCTTGTTTTCAAAAATACCGAGAGCGCGATGTACGCGGTGGTGTTGACCTTTGTCGCTTCCACACTGATCGACGCGCTGGTGTATGGCGGGTCGGGTGGTAAGCTGGTGCTGATCTTCAGCAAGCAGCAGGAGGAGATCACTGCCGCCATTCTGCAGACCATTAACCGCGGTGTGACCAAGCTTCGCAGTCGCGGTGGATATACCGGCGACGAAAGTGAAGTGCTGTTGTGCGCGGTCAGACGGACACAGGTGTATGCACTGCGGCAGTTGGTGGCGAAAACCGACCCGGCAGCGTTTATGGTGATCACCTCTGCAGAGGAGGTCTTCGGTCAGGGGTTTCAGGCGATCCAATAAAAAATTGCGAAAAAACAAAAAAAGTCATTGACAAATCCCTTGAATATGAATACTATTTTCATAGAGACTTAAACTTTAGGAGGAACAAGTATGGTTTTTGAAAAACTCAGAGTGATTCTCAGTCAACAGTTTGATGTTGAGAAGGATACCATTACGATGGAAACGAACATCATGGAGGATCTGGGTGCCGATTCATTGGATGTTGTGGATATGCTGATGTCCTTGGAGGACGAATTTGATGTGGAGATTCCCGATGAGGAGATCGAGAAGATGCGCACGGTCGCAGAGGTCGTCGCCTA
>CAYZXC010000136.1:0-3097 GCA_964482275.1 uncultured Eubacteriales bacterium | reverse complement strand
TGCGCGGATTGCGGCGAGATGATCGTCGCAAAGGATGCACCCGAGGTCTGCCCGACATGCGGCAGTCACGCACTCGAACAGGATCCCGATACGCTGGACACCTGGTTCTCCTCGGCGCTGTGGCCGTTCTCGACACTCGGTTGGCCGAACGAGGACAGTGAGGATCTGAAATATTTCTATCCCACCGATACTTTGGTGACCGGATACGATATCATCGGCTTCTGGGTCAGCCGTATGATCTTCTCAGGGTTGGCGTACACCGGTAAAGCACCGTTCCACACGGTGCTTATCCACGGCCTGGTGCGCGATGCGCAGGGCCGTAAGATGTCGAAATCACTCGGCAACGGCATTGATCCGCTGGAGATCATTGACCAGTACGGTGCGGATGCATTGCGCTTTATGCTCGCGACCGGTAACAGCCCCGGAAACGATATGCGCTTCATGAGCGACAAGGTAGAGTCGTCCCGCAACTTTGCGAACAAGCTGTGGAACGCGGCGCGGTTCATCCTGATGAATATCGGGGACGAGCCGGTGGAGCTGTCGTTGCCTGCTGAGCTGACGCTGGAGGACAAGTGGATCGTATCCCGCTTTAATTCGCTGACCCGCGCGGTGACGGAAAATCTGGATAAATACGAGCTCGGTATCGCGGTGCAGAAGCTGTACGATTTCATTTGGGATAACTTCTGTGACTGGTACATTGAGCTGTGCAAGGGTCGTCTGCAGGGCGAAAACGCAGCGGCGGCACGGCAGGTGCTGGTGTACGTCATGACGGGTATGCTGAAACTCCTGCATCCGTTTATGCCGTTTGTGACCGAGGAAATCTGGCAATCGTTGCCGCACGAGGGCGAGTCGCTCATGATCGCGTCTTGGCCTGTATATGACGAGGCGCTGTCCTTCCCGTCAGAGGAAAAGGAAATGGAGCGCATCATGGAGGCCATCGGTGCGATCCGTAACCGCCGCGGTGAGATGAACGTTCCGCCGTCGCGCAAGGCACAGATCTTTGTGGAAACGGCGTTTGCCGATACCTTTAAGAAGGGCGTGCCGTTCTTCCTGCGGCTCGCGTCCGCGTCCGAGGTGACGGTGGGCGAGGCGTTTGACGTGGACGGTGCGGTCAGCATCGTCACGGCGGATGCCACCATCAAGATCCCGATGGCGGAGCTGGTGGATATGCAGGCGGAACGCGCGCGGCTTACCAAAGAGCGCGATACCGCGCAAAAGCAGTTGGACGGCGTGCTGACGCGACTGGCAAATCCGTCGTTTACCGATAAAGCGCCCGAAGCGGTCGTGCAGACTGCACGCGATCAGGCGGCACGCCTGCAGGAAAAGATCGCTCTGTTGGAGCAGAGTATGGCACAGTTGGGATGATAATATGAAATTCACGGAAGAATATCGGATTTCTTCGCATGATCTCGCGCATAATAACCGTATGCGGCCGTCCGCGGTGCTGCGGTACATGATGGAAACGGCGAACCGCAATATGTACGTGCAAAAGCCGTCGTACAGCGAATTGCTCGCACAGGGCTATGCGTTCTTGGTCGGGCGCACGCATTTGTGCATTTACGGCGATCTGCAGGCGTACGATACCGTCACGGCAGAGACCTGGGCGATCCCCGAAAAGGGAGCGTCGTTTGACCGATGCTATCGGTTACTGCAAAACGGCGAGGTCGTGGCAGAGGCGTATTGTGTGTTCGGGTTGCTTAACCTGAACACCAAAAAGCTGTGCCGCGCAGGCGAGGTCGAGTTGTCCTATTATACGGATGAACCGTTGCCGATCTCAACCAGATTCCGGCTGCCGGAATGTGAGATGACGGCGGTCGGTGAGCGAGAGATCCGCTATGCCGATACCGATTGTAACGCGCATATGAACAACGCGAACTATCCCGATATGCTGTGCGATTTTATACCGCAGATCGACAGCGTGCGGGTCACCGACGTGCAGATCCAGTTTGTCAGTGAAGCGCCGCTCGGCGAGCGGCTCACCGTGAAAATGGGACGGTGTGAGGAATTGGACAAAACGGTGTTCGCGTTTGAAACGTTGCGCGCCGACGGATCGGTGAATATCCGCGCCTTGATCGAGGTCGTGGACGCGGCGCCCGTCAGCGGATTCTGACAGATTCTTTAGCAATTTTCTTGACAGAGAAAATACGCTGCTATATAATATTTTGTATTCCAAGATCCTGAAGGAGGAGCATGTATGGACAACAACAAACGGCCGGAAACCATGGAACGGATCACCACCCTTGAACTGGCAAACCGCTTTATTGACGAGCAGGTTGCCGCAGTTCGCGCACAGGTGGGCGATAAAAAGGTGTTGCTGGCACTGTCCGGCGGTGTGGATTCGTCGGTCGTGGCGGCGTTGTTGATAAAGGCGATCGGCAAGCAGTTGGTCTGCGTGCATGTTAATCACGGTCTGATGCGCAAGGGCGAAAGCGAACAGGTGATCGAGGTCTTTGGTAAAGAGCTGGATGCCAACCTCATTTATGTGGATGCGACGGATCGGTTCTTGGATCTGCTCGCGGGTGTCAGTGAACCGGAAAAGAAGCGTAAGATCATCGGTGGCGAGTTTATCAAGGTGTTTGATGAAGAAGCGAGCAAGCTTTCGGGCATCTCGTTCCTGGCGCAAGGCACCATTTATCCGGATATTTTAGAGTCGGACGGCGTCAAAGCGCACCACAACGTGGGCGGCCTGCCGGAGGATATGGAGATGGAGCTTGTCGAGCCGGTCAAGCTGTTGTATAAGGACGAAGTCCGCGTAGTCGGTGAGGCGTTGGGCCTACCGCACGCGATGGTATACCGTCAGCCGTTCCCCGGTCCGGGACTCGGCGTGCGTTGCCTAGGTGCGATCACCCGCGACCGTCTGCACGCACTGCGTGAGGCGGATGCTATCCTGCGTGAGGAGTTCGATAAAAACGGACTTGCCGGTAAGGTGTGGCAATATTTCATTGCGGTGCCGGATGTCAAGAGTGTCGGCGTGCGCGACGGCAAGCGTTACGAGGGCTGGCCGGCGATCATCCGTGCGGTGAATACCACCGATGCGATGAGCGCGACCATCGAGGAGATCCCGTATGCGCTCTTACACCACATCACCGACCGCATC
>CAYZXC010000135.1:0-3188 GCA_964482275.1 uncultured Eubacteriales bacterium | reverse complement strand
GCATCTATTCCAGCAGTGAGGATATGCCGAAGGTCATGAAAGGCATCGGCACCGCAATCGTGTCTACGTCCAAGGGCGTTATGACCGATAAGAAAGCACGTAAAGAAAACGTGGGCGGCGAAGTCCTCGCGTTTGTGTGGTAAGGGGGAGAAGAATATGTCGAGAATTGGACGCAAACCCATTACCATTCCCGCCGGTGTGCAGGTCACGATGGCGGACGGTGTGGTGACGGCGAAGGGCCCGAAAGGCACCCTGACCCAGAAGATCCACCCCAATATGACGGTCAGCATCGAAGGCACCGAGATCACGGTCACCCGTCCCAACGACGAGAAGGAGAACCGTTCTCTGCACGGTCTGACCCGTACGCTGATCAGCAACATGGTTGAAGGCGTTGCCAACGGCTTCAGCAAAGAGCTGGACGTCAACGGCGTCGGCTACCGTGTTGCGAAACAGGGTAAGGACCTGGTCATGAACCTGGGCTACAGCCATCAGGTCATCATGAGCGAGATCGAGGGCATCACCATTGATGTTCCTAACCCGAACAAGATCATCATCAGCGGTCCCGACAAGCAGCTGGTTGGCCAGTTTGCTGCGGAAGTCCGCGAGAAGCGCCCGCCGGAGCCGTATAAGGGCAAGGGCATCAAATATGTCACCGAGCATATCCGCCGCAAGGAAGGTAAGACCGGTGCCAAGGGCAAGAAGTAAGAGAAGGAGTGAAATCACATGGTCAGCAAAAAAGACAGCAACCAGGCTCGGTTGCACCGCCACGCTCGTGTGCGCGGTAAGATTTCCGGCACCGCTGAGTGCCCCCGCTTGAACGTGTTCCGCTCTCTGAATCACATCTATGCCCAGATCATTGATGATGTTAAGGGAGTCACGCTCGTCGCCGCTGCCAGCAACGAAAAGGATTTCGGTATGGCCGGCGGTAACAAGGAAGCTGCCCGCAAGGTCGGCGAACTGATCGCAAAGCGCGCTCTGGAAAAAGGCATTGAGAATGTCGTTTTCGACAGAGGCGGTTACATCTATCACGGCCGTGTCGCGCAACTGGCCGAAGGCGCCCGTGAGGGCGGCCTCAAATTCTAAGGAAAGGAGAGGAAGTACTTTGGCCAGAAGAGAAGAAATGCACGACGAGTACAAAGAAACCGTCGTTGCCATCAACCGTGTCAGCAAGACCGTTAAGGGCGGCCGCGTCATGAAATTCGCGGCGTTGGTCGTTGTCGGTGATGGCAAAGGCACCGTGGGCTTCGGTACCGGTAAAGCCGGTGAAGTTCCGGATGCGATCCGCAAGGGTATCGAGGATGCGAAGAAGAACCTCATCAAGGTTTCGCTGAAGGGCACTACGATCCCGCACGAGGTCATTGGTGAATTCGGCGCCGGTCGCGTGCTGATGAAACCCGCCGCTCCCGGTACCGGTGTTATCGCCGGCGGCGCAGTACGTGCCGTGGTGGAGGCTGCCGGTATCAAGGATATCCGCACCAAGGCTCTCCGCTCCAATAACCCCTGCAACGTTGTCAGCGCCGCGATGAACGGCTTGGCACAGTTGCGTACCGCTGAAGAAGCGGGTGCGATCCGCGGCAAAACTGCCAAGGAAATTTTAGGATAACAGGAGGGCGTACGAAATGGCTAAAAAGGCAAACGATTGCTTGACCATCAAGCTGACCAAAAGCTTGATCGGTGCAAAGAAGGATCAGATCGCCACTGCCAATTCCCTGGGTCTGCGTAAGATCGGCGACACCGTGTGCCAACCTGTCAACGCAGCTACTCAAGGTAAGGTGGCGAAGATCATCCACCTCATCGAGGTAACGGAAGCTTAACCTATACGATCAAGGAGGTGCGAATACTATGAAGCTACAAGAGCTTTCTCCGGCACCCGGCTCGGTTCGGGATGTCAAGAGAGTCGGCAGAGGTCACGGCTCCGGCCAGGGCAAAACTGCCGGTAAAGGCCACAAGGGTCAGAAGGCCCGTGCCGGTCGCGGTATGCGTCCGGGCTTTGAAGGCGGCCAGATGCCTCTGCAAAGACGAGTGCCGAAAAGAGGTTTCGTCAACATTTTTGCAACAACCTATGCTACCATTAATGTCGGTTCCCTCAACGTGTTTGAGGACGGCGCTGTTGTTGATGCGGCAGCGTTGAAAGAAGCCGGTTTGGTAAAGAAGTCCTATGACGGTGTGAAGGTGCTTGCTAACGGCAACCTGACCAAGAAACTCACTGTCAAGGCAGCAGCCTATTCTGAAGCAGCTAAGGCGAAGATCGAAGCTGCCGGTGGAAAGGCTGAGGTGATTTGACATGTTTCAGACCTTACGGAATGCATGGAAGATCCAGGATCTGCGTAAAAAACTCCTGTTCACGCTGTTTATCATTTTGATCTTCCGCATCGGTTCGGTTATTACCGTGCCGTTTGTGGATGTCGCAGCGCTGAAGGAAGCGATCAGCTCGACCGAGAGTGTTTTTGGCTATTTGACCATGATCTCCGGCGGCGGCTTCTCTAACGCGAGTATTTTCGCGCTGTCCATCACTCCGTACATCAACGCCAGCATCATCATTCAGCTGCTGACCGTTGCGATCCCCCCGCTGGAGCGTTTGGCGAAGGAAGGGGAGGCGGGCCGCAAGGTGCTCGGTAAGATCACCCGGTTCGTTACCGTCGGTCTCGGCCTGCTGTTGGGTATTGCGTACTATTTCATGGTGCGCAATAACTACGGCTCCGATGTGTTGGTTGCCGAAGCACAGAGCGGCTTCGGTGAATGGTTTGCGGCAGTGGTCATCATCCTCTGCTTCGTGGCCGGCTCCGCGCTGATCATGTGGCTCGGCGAGCAGGTCAATGAAAAGGGTATCGGAAACGGCATTTCGATCTTGCTGTTTGCCGGTATTCTGTCCGGAATCCCGTCTGCGGCCGGAACGCTGTGGGCATGGTTCTACGAAGCGGGTATTGCACAGCTCAGCACCTATTCCGACGCGATCTGGAACGTTATTTTAGTTCCGGTCGTACTGCTTATCTTCCTTGCCATGATCGGCTTGATCGTGTTTATGGGAGATGCGGAGCGCCGTATCCCGGTGCAGTACGCAAAGCGCGTCGTCGGCCGTAAGATGTACGGCGGACAAAACACCTTTATCCCGATCAAAGTCAATATGTCCGGCGTTATGCCGATCATCTTGGCAGTTTCGATCGTGTCGCTGCCCTCGATTCTGCAGC
>CAYZXC010000134.1:0-3228 GCA_964482275.1 uncultured Eubacteriales bacterium | reverse complement strand
ACGGCAGATCGAGGGTGTCTGGGTCGGCGTGATGCTGCGCGAAAAGGCGGACGGTGATTATAAGGTCAGTGTCCGTACCGGTGCGCACGCCGACGCGGCGGCCATCTGCGGTCTGCTCGGCGGCGGCGGTCATCCGCGCGCCGCGGGGTGTACGCTGTCGGGATCGGCGGAAGAGGTCATCGCGCAGCTGCGCGGGGCGATCCACCGTGCGGTGCCGCGCATTACCGAGGTCACAAGATGAATGGGATCTTATGCGTGGACAAGCCGCAGGAGATGACCTCCTTCTCCTGCTGTGCACTGCTCAGACGCTTGACTGGTGAGAAAAAGGTCGGGCACGCAGGGACGCTTGATCCGATGGCGACGGGGGTACTGCCGCTGATGTTCGGCAAGGCGACCCGCGCCATTCCGTTGTTGCCCACACACACTAAGCGCTACCGCGCGACGCTGCAATTCGGCAAGTCCAGTGATACGCTGGACGTCTGGGGCACGGTGACCGAGACCGGTCACGCGATCCCGACGCTGTCGGCGATCGAAGAGGCTTTGCCCGCCTTTCGCGGGGAGATCTTGCAGGTGCCGCCGATGATGTCGGCGCTCAAAAAAGACGGCGTGCGGTTGTACGACCTTGCCAGACAGGGCATCGAGATCGAGCGCGAAGCGCGACCGGTCACGATCCATACGCTGGACGTTGAGGCATACGATGCCGCAAGCGGGCAGTTGACGTTTCTTTGCGATTGCTCTGCCGGTACGTATATTCGCACAATATGTGACGATCTGGGCCGTGTGCTGGGTTGCGGTGCGGTGATGACCGCGCTGCGGCGGGAAGCGGCGGCAGGGTATACGCTCGCCGCTTGTCTGACACCCGACGACTGCCGTGTGGCGGCAGAGGACGGGAGCTTGGCGGAAAAGATCCTGCCGGTGGACAGCGCGTTTACCGTGTATCCGGCGGTAGCGGTGACGGCGGCACAGGCGGTGCGGTTTGGCAACGGCGGCGAGCTCGCGGTGGATCGGGTAAGCGGTCTGCCGAGGGATGCCGAGACCGTGCGCCTCTATGATCCGGAGCAGACCTTTTTGGGGCTCGGCCGCGTGGACGAAGAGGCAGTGCGGGTACTGCGTATATTCCTATAAAGGAGGGTTCCCTATATGAGTGAAGAAGAAATCCGTTTGGAACAGGAACCGGTGACTGAACCGGTCGCGGAAGAAACGGCGGAACCGATGCCTGTACGTGTAAAACGGCACCGGCATATCCGGTATGCCGCGCCGCTCGGTTTTTTGGTGCTGTTGTTTGCGCTGATCGGGGTGATCTCGGTCATCGTCACGGCGATCGGCTGGATCGTGCAGGCGCAGGACGATACCGCCCTGCGCGAGGAGCTGTATACCTTCTTGGATCCGGTGATGCAGTTCTGCCCGTCGGAGTTTGACAGTGTGGAGACCACCGAGGATACCGATCCGCTGCTGCTCGCGGCGGTGTACCGCGTGTCCGAGGCGGAGCGAATCCGTCAGCTGCGTGAGCGGGACGAGGAATGTGCGTATCCGGTGGAGGAAACGCTGTACCGCATGATCGTGCCGCAGACGACCATTGAGGAGTCGTACCGTTACTTATTCGGGGAAAGCGCTCTTACGCACCGTACCATCGGTGACGTGGAATACAACACCGAAAACAGTTGCTA
Organism: uncultured Eubacteriales bacterium; assembly: GCA_964482275.1. Lineage (GTDB taxonomy): Bacteria > Bacillota > Clostridia > Oscillospirales > Acutalibacteraceae > RGIG3009. The sequence goes on along the minus strand of CAYZXC010000134.1, from coordinate 1,561 downwards.
TTACGTGCCGATGTCCATCAATACGTCGGGGTACGTACCGGTGCTGGGGAAGATCACCCACAAAAAGCAGGTGTACACCGTGCAGGTGGCGTACGTGTCCAACGCGGATATTCAGTACGACGAGCGCGGCAACAGCATCACGCCTACCGTTGACATGGCGAAATACAGTCAGCTGTATACCGTGCAAAGTAACGACGACGGCAGTTGGACGTTGCTTTCGGTTTCGGCGGATAAATAAGATGAAAAACGAGGCTGTCTCACAAAATTCGGTGAGGCAGCCTCGTTTTTGTTAGGTTATTTCAAGAAGCCGTTGACGATCTGTTCTTCCGCTTCTTGCTCGGTGAGGCCGAGGGTCATCAGCTTGATAAGCTGTTCACCCGCGATCTTGCCGATCGCCGCCTCGTGAATGAGGCTGGCTTCCAGATGATTGGCGGTGATCTCAGGAATGGCGCACACGCTGGCGTCGTCCATCAGAATGGCGTCACATTCCGTGTGGCCCGCGCAACGGTCGTTGCCGTTGATGCGGGATAAAAACCGTTGCTTGGAGCGGTCCTTGGCGACCGAGCGGGAGATGACGTTGGCGGAGCAGTCCTCGCCGTTTAGGTCAACGGTGAAATCGGTTTCGGCGTACTGGTCGCCGTGCGTCATCAGCTTTTCGCGGATGACGAGGGTGGCACCCGCCGCCACGGTGGCGTCGGTGACGCGTTTGGTGGAGTCCACACCCTTGATCTGGGTGGTTTCGAGCTCCATTGACGCGCCCTCCTCCAACACGATGACCGTGTGGGGGTTCATCACGCGTTTGCCGTTGCCGTCACCGTCGCCGTAGTGCTTTTCCACATACCGCACCTTGGCGTTTTTGCCGACGTAAAAGGTATGCACGCCGTCGTGACGCGATTCGTCGTCGCCGCCGTTGTGAATGCCGCAACCGGCAACGATGGTGACGTCGGCGCCGTCGCCGATGAAGAAATCGTTGTATACCAGCTCGGTGAGGCCGCTTTGGCTGATGATGACCGGAATGTGCACGCTTTCGCCCTTGGTGCCGGGCTTGATGCGAATGTCGATGCCGGGCTTGTCCGTTTTGGTGACGATATCAATGTTGGCGGTGGTGCTGCGGCCGGACAGCTCGCCGTTGGCGCGGATGTTATACGCACCCTCCGGAACGCTGTGCAGGTCGGCGACCGCTTCTAATAAGCTCTTTTGAATGGTATCCATAAGGCGACTCCTTATTTTAACTTATCGGTCAAAGCGGAGCAGGGGCCGCTTTGGTTTAACATCTTGGGCAGAATGACGTCGGGCGTGCCGATATCCGACACGGTGCCGTCGGCGACGACCACGATCTTATCGGCGATCTTGAGGATCCGCTCCTGGTGTGAGATGATGAGGATGGAGCCGCCCTGTTTCTCGTGCATATTTTCAAACACCTGGATGAGGTTCTGGAAGCTCCACAGGTCGATGCCCGCCTCCGGCTCATCAAAGATGGACAGCTTGGTGCCGCGGATCATCACCGTCGCGATCTCGATCCGCTTGAGCTCGCCGCCGGACAGACTGGCGTTGACCTCGC
>CAYZXC010000133.1:0-3262 GCA_964482275.1 uncultured Eubacteriales bacterium | reverse complement strand
TATCATTGTAAAAGCCCAATAAATAACCCCATACACCACACTCGCGACGGTACCGCACACGATCATCACCGGCCCCGCGATGGGAAACATCTTCGCCGCCATACAGCCCCCTCTGCCGCCAATACGGACACCGTAATTTTGCTTTTTTATGATCTTATGATATAATTTATAAAAAGCACTTGACTGTAAACCTTGTTTATAGTGTATAAGTAGTGCAGAGGTGATGATTTTTGAAAATTAAAGAGTTAGAAACCGTATTATCCATCTCACGTTCTAATATTCGTTTCTATGAAAAACAAGGTTTGTTTTCTCCTGAACGTAAAGACAACAATTACAGAGAATATACCGAACAGGATATCGAGGCTCTCAAAAAAATCATTGTTTTAAGAAAATGGGGTTTAGTGTTGAGGAAATCAAACTTATTCAAAATAACGAGTTACCGTTTACAGAAGCAATAACCAACGCACAACACCGAATTGAAGATGAAATAGAGCAACTAAAATGGTTCTCTAAAACTTATCAAAAAGGTAGCAAAAGAAAACTCGTCTTTTGATGAAATTGACATTGATGAACACTGGAACGCAATATGTGAATCTGAAAAATCGGGCAAAAATTCGTTGATATTTGCAAAGACTTTTTGGAATTAGAACTCAACTCATTCGATGTTATGTGGAAATATGTGTTTTTTCACGACTTCAAAAAGTCAAGGGCAAAGCACGGTACAATTATTGCTTGTCTTATATTATTGCTACTCTGTGTTTTGCGTAGAATTGGTAAAGTGCTTATTTGGTAAGAATCTTTTTGGTCTGGTTTTCTATACCCCTTTATTATTGCGATAGCCGCATCAATCATTATTTTACCACTATTCTTATTAAGCAAAAAATTTCCCAAGGTTGCATCAATTATCGCAACAGTTCTTTTGGTGTTGATAGTTTTGTTTTTTGCCGGTATATTTTTGCTCATTATCTATGGGATTATCAACTCTATAATTACATAAGCAAAGGCTTGACCGCTTCGGCCAAACCTTTTTTGCGGGCTTTACGAATGGTTTGTGTGGCGGTATAATGTGGGCAAGGCAGGTGTTTGCTATGAACGAACTTCCAAAAAGAAACCCGTCCGCATTGCCGATTACGACTATTCCACACCGGGTGCGTATTTTATTACGGTCTGCACTGCAAACCGGGAGAATATCTTCTGGGACAGCGTAGGGGCGGTTATTAACCGCCCGTTATCATTGTAAAAGCCCAATAAATAACCCCATACACCACACTCGCGACGGTACCGTACACGATCACCGGTCCCGCGATGGAAAACATCTTCGCCGCCATACCGAGAACGAACCCTTCGGACTTAAATTCCATTGCCGGTGATGCCATCGAATTGGCAAATCCGGTGATCGGCACGATCACCCCTGCCCCCACGTGCTTGGCAACGTTATCGTATACACAAAGTGCTGTAAGCAATACACTCAAAAAAATCAGTGACATCGAACCGATCAGGCGGGCATCCTTTTCGTCCATACCGGTCTTACTCACAAGATCGATGACGACCTGTGCCGCGGCACACAAAAAACCGCCCGCCAAAAATGCGAGGGTGCAGTCGCGGAAGATCGGCGATCCCTTTGCGCGTTTTTCCGCCATCGCCTGGTAACTTTTCGGTGTCATTTTCATTCTGCATCACACTCCACGGCATTAGTGTGACAAAAACAACGGCAAATATGCAAGACCGCAGCCTTTTACAAGGCTGCGGTCTTGATTTACCGTAGCTTTCGTGCTTCCACGTAGTACCGTTTTTCGTTGGCTTCGCCCATCGAAAACGTTTTGCGCGGAAAATGTCCGCCGGCACGGATACCGTCGAAAAAGCCGTCCTTCGGGATACCTTCCAGTAAAATGCCGAGCGAGTCAGGTGCCGTACACAAGTCACGCACCGTCTGCTCACCGTGGATATAGTCGATGGTGGCGTCGTGCGTCTGTAGGTACTCGTCGAGATAATTCTGCAGCACGGCAATCGGCAGCATGCCGTTGGCGTTCTCCAGCGCAACCCCCTCATATCCGACAAACACGATCTCACTGCCGGAAACGAGCGTCATCCCCTGCTTCGCAACAAACGCCTTAAACCCTTCGATCAGATCGTTCGCATCCACACGGAACAACGCGCGGTGGATGGGCTCGAACAAGATCGCCTCATCGTGCAGGTTTTCGAGCTCTACCAGCGCATAACGCGCGGGATGATTTTTCGCCTCGGCGGGCGACAAGGTCGCCTTCAGATTCTCCCAACAGATCTTGGCGGTGGCAAGCGAATGATTGCCGTCCCCCACCGCATACAAAAAGCCGTCGGCTTTGTTATACAGCGTATTCACAGCCTCGGACAGTGCCGCCTTGGAAATCTCATCCTCCACCGCCCAACCGCGCAGATGGCCGCCGTTTTGCATCAATTCGATATCGTACAGCGGCGTTTCCGCCTGCTTTGCGGCCACCAACGGCTCGATCACTGTGCGATCGGGATCGTCAATGAGCACGAGCACGTGCGGCAACTCCAACGGTGCGTTCTGACGGATCTTCACACGCGGCGGCAGACGGTCAGCAACCGTCCCCTCCGTAGCGCGGGTAAGCAGTGTGCCGGTGGTAAAATCATAGCACTCCAGATCCAGCGCCGCCATCAGTCCCAGCCGTTTACCGGACGGGGTTTCACGCTCCAGAACGATAAAACCGTCCTTCACGGCACGTTGCAAAGTGCCGTTCTGTATGTACTGTTGCATAGTGGCATTGACCTTTTCCGTGTTGTCCCCCTGCTCTAAAAACACCTCAGGTTGGATCAGTCGCAGTGTAGACGGCGCGTCACCCACAACTGCTTCCACCTTGTGCCAGTAATCGGGCTGTGAGGTGAACTGGTCGCACGCCACCACCGCCCACTTTTCAAGATCAACACCCTGGGCAGGCAGGTAGATATCGGTAGGTTGAATTCCCGGAAAATCCATAGTAAAACTCCTTTGTGCTAAACCGAAAGCCGGCGTTGCCTCGAAGCAACGTCGGCTTTCGTGAATATTCTTAATACATACCGTCCATACCGGCAGGTGCAGCGGGTGCCGCGGGCAACGGCTCCTTCTTATCCGCCACCAGCGATTCGGTGGTCAGCACCATCGCTGCCACGGAGGCGGCGTTCTGCAACGCGGAACGGGTCACCTTGGTGGGATCCACGATACCGGCGGCAAACATATCCACATACTGCTCGGTCGCAAAATCGTAACCGAAGTTCTTGGCTT
>CAYZXC010000132.1:0-3266 GCA_964482275.1 uncultured Eubacteriales bacterium | reverse complement strand
CTTACCTCACTTGTAATAATGTTTGCCCTGCAACGGAATAAGATCGGCACCTTTTGAAAAGCAACGCTCTAATTTGGCTGCCCGGCATATTGTGAAACGGTGTACATCCGTTTACAATCATGATTAAAACAGAGATGGAGCTAATTTGCGGCGTAACCGCTGACGCGCGTTATCTACCGCTTTTTCAGTGATCCCCAAGCGTTTGGCGATCTCCCGATACGAATAGCCGCCTAAATGCGCCATCAGCACGCGGTACTCCAACGGACTGAGACCGGCACGCAACCGTTCACACAGCTGCTGCAGTTCCTCTTGGCGAACCAAAAGGGATGCCGGATCGTCGTTGTTTGAAAGGATCAAAGGCTCGTCCTCATCATCCAAAGGCTCTGCCTCTACCCCATCCCGATGCCGCAATGCGGATACCATACGGTTACGAGCGCAAGCATACGCGTAAGTACGGAAAGCAACCCCTGCCGACGGTTTGTACGTCTGCACGGCAGACAGCAACCCCAACAGGCCTTCCTGCACCAGATCCTCGGATTCCAGTGAACCGGTACAATACTTGGCCGACAACGCCCGAAGCATTCCCGAACACCGAGAAACCAAAAGCGTGAATGCCTCGTCATTCTTATCGCGAGCCAGAACAACCAGTTCCTCATCGCTGAGATCGTTCCAGCCTGTTACAAGGGCATTCAAAAAGGATCACCTCAAAACAACGCGCTCCATAACAGTCTGTAGTATAACGCAACTTTGTCAAAAAGTCAATACCTTTTTTAAAAAGAATTAGACAATATGTGAAAAAAATATCAAAACGGTCAAACAAATTTCCCTCTTTTGCATAAATTGACCAAATTCGACTTATTTTTTCATCAAAAATTGATGAATTGAATCGGCGGCTCTTTTTCCTGCTCCCATTGCCAGAATAACGGTAGCAGCACCGGTCACGGCGTCACCGCCGGCATATACACCCTCACGTGTGGTTTGGAGTGTTTCTTCATTCACAACCAAACAACCGCGACGGTTGGCTTCTAAACCGGGGGTCGTCGTACGGATCAGCGGGTTCGGTGAATTGCCGATCGCGGCGATCACCATATCGACGTCAAGCTGATGATTGCTGCCTTCGATCTCGCGAGGACGGCGTCTGCCCGACTCGTCCGGTTCAGTGAGTTCCATCGATACACATTCAAGCGAGGTGACAAAGCCGTTGTCGTCGCCGTGTACCGCAACGGGGGCCGTCAGGAACAGGAACTCGATCCCCTCCTCTTTGGCGTGGTGGATCTCCTCCAGACGTGCAGGCATTTCCTCTTCCCCACGGCGGTATACGATATAAACTTTTTCAGCGCCCATACGCTTAGCACAGCGTGCCGCATCCATTGCCACGTTTCCGCCGCCTACGACCGCTACACGTTTGGCACGCGGGACGGGGGTATCGTAATCCTCGCGATAGCCCTTCATCAGGTTGATACGCGTCAAGAACTCGTTCGCTGACATCACGCCCAGCAAGCCTTCACCGGGGATCCCCATAAAGCTGGGCAGGCCCGCTCCACTGCCGACGAATACCGCTTCATAGCCCTGCTCAAACAGCTCGTCGATATCCAGGATCTTGCCGATCACCATATTCGTTTGAATATCCACACCGGCATCCTTGAGCGTGCTGATCTCTTTTTGAACGATATCTTTCGGCAGACGGAATTCCGGAATACCGTACATCAGAACGCCTCCGGCGGTGTGAAACGCTTCAAACACCGTGACATCATAGCCAAGTTTGTTCAGATCACCCGCACAGGTGAGTCCTGCCGGTCCGGAACCGACCACCGCCACACGGTGGCCGTTGCGCGGTGTAGTATCCGGTTTTTCCGCCTGCGCCTTCATATGCGTATCCGCAGCAAAGCGTTCGAGCCTGCCGATGGCGACAGGCTCACCTTTAATACCGCGCACGCATTTGGATTCACACTGTTTCTCCTGCGGACAGACACGGCCGCAAACAGCGGGCAGCGAATTGGTCCCACGAATGGTCTGATACGCACCTTCAAAATCGCCGCCTACGATTTTCGCAATAAAGTCGGGGATCTGTACGTTGACAGGGCATCCCGACACGCACGGCCGCGTTTTGCAATTCAAGCAACGTTGTGCCTCGTTGATTGCCATTTCGTCTGTATAGCCGCAAGCAACCTCCTCAAAATTTGTGGCACGAACCTTCGGATCCTGCTCCGGCATAGGCGTTTTGTTGAGTTGATTATTTATAGCCATTATGCGTTTTGTCCCCCTATAAAAGCCATGCGGCAAGCGTGTTCTTGCTCTTTATACTGTCCTAATCGATGCATTGCTTCGTCCCAATCGACCTCGTGTGCATCGAATTCCGGACCGTCGACACAAGCGAATTTGGTTTCGCCGCCGACGGTCAAGCGACAGCCACCGCACATACCGGTGCCGTCCACCATGATCGGGTTCATTGAAACGATCGTTTTGATGCCGTACGGTTTGGTTACGTTGGCAACCGCACGCATCATCGGCAGCGGCCCTATTGCGATCACCAGATCGTACTGTTCGCCAGCATCCAGCAATTCTTGTAGTTTGACTGTGACAAAGCCTTTATTACCATTAGAACCGTCATCCGTCATCACAAACAGGCGCGAACTGACAGCATCCAGTTCGTCCTCTAACATAATAATATCCCGGTTACGAAAGCCGGCGATCATATCCACGTGCGCTCCAAGACGATGCAACGCCTTAGCTTCGGGATACGCGATTGCACAGCCGACGCCGCCGCCGACAACAGCGACACGTTTATAGCCGTCAAGCTCTGTGGCTTTACCCAGAGGGCCTACCACATCCAGAATCGAATCACCAACATTCAGTGTATCCAACAGATCGGTGGTCTTTCCCACTTTTTGATACATGATGGTAATCGTGCCGCGCTGCGGATCTTTGTCCGCCAAGGTCAGCGGAATACGCTCACCGGTCTCGTTAACGCGAAGAATTACAAACTGACCGGCTTTCCCCTTTGCCGCAATGAGCGGTGCTTCGATTTCCATTAAAGACACAAACGCGTTCAGCGCTCGTTTATTAACAATTTTATACATAGTCTCACCTCAACACCCAAATATAGTAGCACACACCTTTTCGAAAAGCAAGAAAAGATATCGTATTAATGTTTGGAAATACAAAAAAACATAAAAAATTTCAAAAAGAAGGCTTGACAATCCTTTTGCGGCGTGCTATAGTAACACTTGCGTTTAGACGCGGGGGAATTCCCGAGTGGCCAAAGG
>CAYZXC010000131.1:0-3267 GCA_964482275.1 uncultured Eubacteriales bacterium | reverse complement strand
TGACGGTCAATCGGGGAGAGATCTTATCGATCCTCGGAGAAAACGGCAGCGGTAAAACCACGTTGATGAACATGATCTCCGGTATTTACTTTCCGGACGAGGGTCAGATCTTCATTGATGGAGAAGAAGCGGTGATCGCGTCTCCCAAGGATGCGTTCGACTACAAGATCGGCATGATCCATCAGCATTTCAAGCTAGTGGATGTGTTTACGGCAACCGAGAATATCGTGCTCGGCCTCAAAGAAGAAGGTCGGTATAATCTAAAGATCGCTCAGCAAAAGGTACAGGATATTTGTGAGCGGTACGGATTCGACGTGGATCCCAAAAAGAAGATCTACACGATGTCGGTTTCGGAAAAGCAGACCGTCGAGATCGTGAAGGTATTGTACCGCGGTGCGGATATTCTGATCTTGGATGAGCCGACCGCTGTGTTGACCCCGCAGGAAACGCAAAAGCTATTTGCGGTTCTTCGCCGTATGCGCGACGACGGTAAGGCGATCATTATCATCACGCACAAGCTGCACGAGGTGCTTAGCCTGTCCGATAAAGTGGCGGTACTGCGCAAGGGTGAATACGTGGGCACGGTCAATACGGCGGAGACCAACGAATCGGAATTGACCGAAATGATGGTCGGCAAAAAGATCTCACTGAACATTGAACGCAGTGAACCGCAGAACGTTACCCCCCGCTTGGAGGTGCACCACATCGATTGTACCAACCGCGAAGGTGTGCTGGTGCTTGATGATGTTTCCTTTACCGCCAATGCCGGGGAGATCTTAGGTATAGCCGGTATTGCCGGCTCCGGTCAGCGTGAACTGCTCGAAGCCATTGCCGGCTTGCAGAAGCTGGATAGCGGTGCTGTGCTGTATAACAATCCACAGACCGGTAATATGGACAACCTATGCTCCAAAACGCCGTTACAGATCCGCGAACTCGGTGTGCGGTTATCCTTTGTTCCGGAAGATCGGCTCGGTATGGGTCTTGTCGGCAATATGGATATCATCGATAATATGATGCTGCGCAGCTATACCAAAGGAAAAGGTATGTTCCTGGAACGCAAAGCGCCCAAGGATCTGGCGGAACATATTATTGATGAATTAGAGGTCGTAACTCCCAGCGCCACCACACCGGTCCGCCGTTTGTCGGGCGGTAACGTGCAAAAGGTATTGGTCGGCCGTGAGATCGCGGCCGCTCCCACTGTGCTGATGGCGGCCTATCCCGTTCGCGGTCTGGACATCAACTCCTCGTACACGATCTACAACCTGCTCAACGAACAAAAGGAACGCGGCGTTGCCGTTATCTTCGTCGGCGAGGATCTGGACGTGCTGTTAGAGCTATGTGACCGTATCTTGGTTATCGGTTCCGGTCGGGTGACAGGTGTGGTGGATGCTCGCACCGCCACCAAGGAAGAGATCGGTCTTCTTATGACGAAAACGGAAGGGGGAGAATAACGATGGCAGATACGGTCGTGAAAAAACATACACACGAGCCGGCGATCACGATCGCCAAGCGTGACGATATGGCGGGATGGAAAGCGTGGCTGATTCGTCTCGCCGCCATTGTGATCGGCTTTTTGCTGATGGGCTGTGTGTCGGTTCTGCTGACAAAAGTATCGCTGGGCGAAGTGTTCAGTATGATGTTCCGAGGCGCTTTCGGCCGCTTGTTTGAGGGCGGCTCCGCCACGATGCTTTGGAAATTCCTGCAAGAAACCGCTATTTTACTGTGCCTGACTCTCGCCGTGACTCCGGCCTTCAAAATGAAGTTCTGGAACTGCGGTGCGGAAGGACAAGCGCTGATGGGCGGCTTGGGCGCGATGATCTGTATGTTGGAGCTTGACGGCGTTACCCCGTGGCTGCATACGGTGCTGGCGGTTGTGGTCGGTGTCGTGTTCGGTGCGGTGTGGGGACTGATCCCGGCGCTGTTTAAGGCGTGGTACGGCACCAATGAAACGCTGTTCACGTTGATGATGAACTATGTTGCTACCCAGTTGGTCGCCTACTATGTGCTGATCGCCAGCAAAGGTCTCACGGTTATCCGTCCGGTGGAAACGGGTGCACTGCCGGTGATCGGCAATCAGAAATATTTGCTCAATATTCTCGTGGTTGCGGTGATCATGGTCCTTTCGTATTTCTATTTGAAATACAGCAAACAAGGGTACGAAATTTCGGTCGTCGGTGAAAGTCAGAATACTGCGCGCTACATTGGCATCAATGTCAAAAAGGTCATCATTCGCACGATGTGCATTTCCGGTGCGATCGCCGGTTTGGCCGGCGTGTTGCTGGTTGCCGGTACCAACCATTCCATTAAGACGGATACGATCGGCGGTCTTGGCTTTACCGCGATTATGGTGTCGTGGCTCGGCTTGTTCAATCCGTACATTATGGCGGTTATGTCCGCACTGGTGGTATTCCTTGATATAGGCGCCGCCAAGGTGGCGGATACCTTCTTCTTAAACAGCTCTTACGCCGATATCGTAACCGGTGTAGTCATTCTCTTTGTAGTTGGCTGTGAGTTCTTCATTCGCTATTCCGTCAAATTCCGCCACACGAAAAAGGAGGTGCGCTCATGATTACTGCGTTTATTCAAAGCTCGATCCCGCTTGGCGTGCCGCTGCTGTTCGGTTCGGTGGGTGAGATCGTGACCGAAAAATCGGGCCACTTGAATTTGGGTATCCCCGGTATCATGTACGCCGGCGGTATCGGCGGCGTCATCGGTGCCTTCCTGTACGAGCAAGCGTGCGGCAATCAGCTTGCCAACATGAATCCGTTTTTAGCCGTCGCCATTCCGTTGCTGGTCTCGATCCTGCTTTCCATGCTGATGGGTCTGCTGTACAGTTTTCTTACCGTCACGCTGCGTGCCAATCAAAACGTTACCGGTCTGGCGATCACCACCTTCGGTATCGGCCTCGGCAACTTCTTCGGCGGTTCCTTGGCGAAGCTGACCAACAGTGAACTGACCTCGGTCATTCTCACCAAGACCAGCAGCTTTTTCCGTACCTCATTACCGTTTGCAAACGATCTCGGTTGGTTCGGTAAAATTTTCCTCTCCCACGATTTCTTGACGTATGTATCCATCGTGGTGGCGATCATCGTATCGTTGGTGCTTAATCGCACCCGTATCGGCTTGAATCTTCGGTCGATCGGTGAAAGTCCCGCCACTGCAGATGCCGCCGGTATCAATGTCACGCGGTATAAATATGTGGCGACCTGCCTCGGCAGTGCCGTTGCCGGTCTCGGTGGGTTGCAGTATGTTATGGCGTACGCCAAC
>CAYZXC010000130.1:0-3282 GCA_964482275.1 uncultured Eubacteriales bacterium | reverse complement strand
TGCGGATGAACTTGTAGATGTTCGCGTGAGCGACAGGGGAGCCGGTGCACTGGAATGCGAAATCGGCAAGATACCCGCCGAACGCGGATTTAACACCGTTTGCCAGCGCCTCAACGCCCTGATGGTCCTTGAAATTGACGGTGGCGTTGGCACCCATCTGACGGGCGAACTCCAGACGCTTGTTCTCGCCGTCTACCGCCACGATGTTTTCGATACCCATCGTGCGCAGTACCGCGATGCAGATCAGACCGATGGGGCCGCAGCCCTGCACGACAACGCGACTGTTAAACCGCAGGATGCCGGTGGTCTTGGCGCGCTCGACCGCGTGCACCAGAACGGCGCAGGGCTCGATCAGAATACGGGAATCCAGATCCAGATCGCTGACGTTGAACACCGAGGAGCCGCCGCGAACGACGATGTAATCGGCAAACCAGCCGTTAAAGTGCACCTCGTCGTCGGGGAGCAGGCCGTATACGTCAGAGGCACCGACGTTCTGCTTGTTCATATCGAACATCGTGATGTCGGGATCGTCGTGCAGTGTCACGCAGGTGACGACCTTGTCGCCGACGTGCAGGGGCTTGCCTGCGCTGTCGACCTTGACGTTTTTACCCATTTTGACGATCTCGCCGGTGCCCTCGTGACCGAGCGCTACGGGAATCAGGCCAAACGGGTCGCGTTTGAATTCGTGAGCGTCCGTTCCGCAAACACCGCAGCCCTCGACCTTGACGAGCATATCGTCGTCGCCGAGTTCGGGGATGGTATACTCTTTCAGCTCGAATTTCTCAAGCTGGGTGAGCATTGCCACGCGCGCGGTCTTCGGAACGTCACGTCCGGCGGCAGGAGCAGCGGCGGGCGCGGGAGCGCCCTTCATGCTGTCCAATACCTGGCGGACGATTTCTTCAATGTTGGAAGAATTAACATCCATTATCGTGTGCCTCCACTTCTCTCAAAAAGTTCTTTACCGTAAGCAGCCAGAGCGGTGTCCTGCTCTTCCGAGCCGCCGCTGACACCCAGTCCGCCGATGATCTCGCCGCTCGCGTTTTTCAGCGGCTCGCCGCCGCCGAAGATCACGATGTGACCGTCGTTGGTAAACTGAATGCCGTACAGCGGGCCACCCGGCTGCGCTAAGGGTTTTAATTGTGCGGTGGACATCTTTAAGGATACGACCGTGAACGCCTTTTGGAGAGCGACGTCGTAGCTGGCGATGTAGGAATCATCCGCACATTCCACCAGTACCGGCCGTGCCGCCTTGTTGGAGATCGCCACCACAGCCTTGACGCCCATTTCTGCCGCCTTCTCTCGCACCTTTTCGGCAAGCGGGAGTGCTGCTTTCAGTGTCATATCCGTGAGATCGCCGTCCAGCTGGCGGACTACCTTGTCCACAACGGAGCGTAAGACTTGTTCGTCCATAAGCGGCCTCTTATTTCGTCATCTGCTCGATCACGCGCTTGGTGATCTCGGCAACGAGATCCTTTTCGCTCTCCCCGCCGTGGCAGGAACCGTCACAGTTGGCACAGCCGTGGCAGCTGGGCAAGCCCGCTTTGGAGTTGGGGCACAGGTCAGCGGGATGCTTGCCCTTCAGGCCAAACTGACGGCGGATCTCATACAGACGCTGAACCTGCGTGTCGGAAAGCTCCTTCGGGCCGCCGAGCTGTCTGGAGATGTATAGCAGATGCGCGTAGAATTCGACCGATTCCATCTTGTGATAGGCGTTAAGCAGGTTGTCCGAGAAGGCCAACGCGCCGTGGTTCTCCAGCAGCACCGCGTCGAAGGATTGCAGGTACTTGGAAACCGCGTCCGGGATCTCCTCGGTGGAGGGGGTGCCGTACTCGGCGATCGGCACACAGCCGAGCGCGATGACGGCTTCCGGCATGATCGGCTGTGTCAGCGGGATACCCGCGATGGCAAAGCCGGTCGCATACATCGGATGAGCGTGAACGACAGCGCCGACGTCCGGACGCTCCTTGTACACGCGCATGTGCATCTTGATCTCGGACGAGGGCTTGAAGCCGGCGTTCGCCTGCAGCACCTTGCCGTCCTTGTCGACCTTGCAGATGTAATCGGGGGTCATGAAGCCCTTGCTGACGCCCGTGGGGGTGCAGAGGAACTCGTTGTCGTTCAGCTTGACGGAAATGTTACCGTCGTTCGCCGCGACCATGCCACGATCGTAGATGCGCTTGCCGATCGCACAGATCTGTTTCTTAATTTCATACTCGTTTACCATATAAACTCTCCCTTTCCAATGTGGATTTTATTTGTTTTCCTATTTCTATGGCTACATCATAGCACCATAATCCAATAAAGTCAACACATAAATTTGGTTTTTTCTGTGTTTTAGTTATCTTTTTGTGGTTTTTGTTTGATTTCGATGTGATCGAGCAGCGCGGGGATGCCCTCGCCGGTCAAGGAGTTTACGTGAAACACCGTTTTACAGCCGGATAACCGCAGCCAGTTTTCGGCGCGGCGGGGATCCGCTTTGTCGATCTTGGTGACGATCCCGATCACCTCGCGGTTCACCAGACAGGTGACACAGGGAGGAAACAGGGAATAGTCGTCGTCGGCGGCGATGAGCAGGCCGACCACGTCCGCCTCGTAGGCGTAAAGGCAAAGGGCGGCACCCAGATCGTGGTTTTCTGCGTATTCGCCGGGGGTGTCGATGAGGAAATCATCGTAAGCGATTGCCTGTGTTTTCAAGTAGGTGACGGTCTCACCGCGCAGGGCCTGTGTCAGCGAGGTCTTGCCGCAGCCGCTGCGCCCCATCAGGATCAGCTTTTTTCTCATGTGCGGGTCAGCTCACAGACTGAAAAGCCCAGCTTGTCGATCGCGTATCCGCGGATCGCGGTGATCGCCGCTTCGACCTGTGATACCGTTCCGGTCACGATGACGGTACCGCTGAAGCGGTCGACGAAACCGAGCTCTACACCGGAGGATTTCAGTGCGATATCGCCGGCGATGATGGCGGTCTCGCTGGGGCTTAAGGTGAGAATGCCGATCGCGCCCGCGTGATCCACGGCGGGATCCAGACCGAGCTTGCGGTACAGGATGTCCTCAGGATGCGCGATGATGTGCGCAAGCGTGATCTGCTTACCGGGGACAAGCTCCTGTATGATGCGGGTCTTTTTTTCTTGCTGATTCAGCACGTCAAGTTCCATTGTCTTTAACCTCCTATCAGTGCTTTCAGGCCGTACGATTCCGCCTTGCGCCGGAGCAGCTCCATATGCTCGGCAGTGGGCGGGGTGATGTGTGCCATCGTGTACTCGCGGCCGAGGCCGGTGTACTTAT